>DASUBU010000301.1:0-66117 GCA_035763125.1 Ktedonobacterales bacterium | reverse complement strand
GATCTTGCTGTTGGGCCAGGAAAACAGCAGCGTCGGATCGAAGGTACGGCCGCACATGCCGTAGTTGCCGGCGCCGTAGCTGCCGCCGACGATGACGGTGAATTGCGGTACATTGGCGTTGGCGACGGCGTTGATCATCAGTGCGCCGTGCTTGATGATGCCCTGCTCTTCGTAGCGCCGGCCGACCATGAAGCCAGTGATGTTCTGCAGGTAGATCAGCGGCGTGCGCGACTGGTTGCAGAGCTGGATGAACTGCGCGGCCTTCTGAGCCGACTCGGAGAAGAGCACGCCGTTGTTGCCGAGGATGCCCACCGGGAAGCCAGCCAGATGCGCCCAGCCACAGACCAGCGTGGAACCGTACTCGCGCTTGAGCTCGTCGAAGCGCGAGCCGTCCACCAGCCGCGCGATCACCTCGCGGATCTCGAATGGGCGGCGCGGGTCTGGCGGGACGATGCCCAGCAGCTCGTCGGGATCGTAGAGCGGCTCTTCGGGCGGAGCGAGCGTGGCGCGTATCTCTTTGCGCCAGTTGAGGCGCGCGACGATGTCGCGGCCGATGCGGATGGCGTCGGCGTCGTCCTCGGCGAGGAAGTCCGCGAGGCCGGAGCGCCGGGCATGCAGCTCCGCGCCGCCCAGGCTCTCGTCGTCGGTCTCCTCGCCGGTCGCCATCTTCACCAGCGGCGGACCCGCCAGGAAGACCTTCGCCTGGCGCTTGACCATCACCGTGTAGTCCGAGAGGCCCGGCACGTACGCGCCGCCGGCGGTGGAGTTGCCGAAGACGAGCGCGATCTGCGGGATGCCGGCGGCCGACATACGCGCCTGGTTGGCGAACGTGCGCCCGCCCAGGTCGGCGAAGAGCTCGGCCTGATAGAGCAGATTCGCGCCGGCCGACTCGACCAGATAGATGTACGGCAGGCGGTTCTGCGCGGCGATCTCCTGCGCCCGCAGCGCCTTCTTGACCGAGATCGGGTAGCTCGCACCGCCCTTGGCCGTGGCGTCGTTGGCGCCCACCATCACCTCGACGCCGTTGACGTCGCCGATGCCGTTGATGCCGGAGCCGGCGGGCGACTCGTCGTCGTACATGCCCCAGGCGGCGAGCGTGCTCAGCTCCAGGAACGGCGCGCCAGGATCCAGCAATAGCTCGACCCGCTCGCGTGGGAGCAGCTTGCCGCGGGCGACGTGCTTCTGGCGGGCGCGCTCGCTGCCGCCCTGGCGCGCACGCTCCTGCCGCGCGCGGAACTCCTCCACCAGCGCGCGCATCGCCTTGTAGTTCTCGCGAAACGCGGCGCTCTTGGGATCAACCTGCGACTCGATGACGGTGCCGGGCATGGCATGCCTCTCCACTCAATAGCAGCAGCTGTCTTTGAAGCCGCAGACGGGACAGATCGTGTCCTTGCCGCCCTTCAGATCCGGCATCGGGTGGCCACAGACCGGGCAGGGCATCTCGCGTTCGGCCGCGGCTAGGGCATCAAATTCGGCCTCATCGCACGTGTTGTCCGACTGCGGCGTGGTATCAGCCATCCGCGCATCCATGGTGCTGTGCCTTTCTTCGTCGCGGCGGGCGTCCACCGGACGCCCCTACGCAGGAGAGACGTGCTGCTCGCCAGGAGAGCGAGCGATGCGTGCATCGCCCCTACAGTATGCCCCACGCCGCTGCATCGCCTCTCAACTCTTTCTCTCTTCTTTCTCTCTCTCCGTGTCCGCTGTGTCCTCCTTGTTCACTGTCTTCTTCTCCCTTCTGCCCTCCGTTTCCCTCCGTTCCCTCTGCCGTCAATCTCACTCCGCATCGAAGGCGGGCCAGGGAGCGTGATCAGGGATGGTGTAGCCCTGGAGGCGATAGAGCGAGCCGGCGCCATCCACTTTGAGCGTCGTGCCGGAGATGAAGGATGCGCCCGGCGAGAGCAGGAACAGGACGGCCGCGGCGACCTCGGCCTCGGTGCCCATGCGTGCGGCGGGCACTTCCCTGGCGATCTGCGCGTAGCCAGCCTGGACCTCCGGCGGATACGTCTTGAGGCCACTGGAATTGATGATGCCGGGCGCGACGGCGTTGACCCGCACCCCGTACGGCGCCCATTCGAGGGCCAGCGACTGCGTGAGGTTGACCACGCCGGCCCGCGCCGCGCCACTGTGGGCCATGCCGGGGAAGCCGCGCCACATCTCCGAGACGATGCTGACGATGCTGCCGCCGCGGTCGCGCATGCTGGCGTCGAGCGCCGCGCGCGACATGTAGAACGTGCCGGTCAGATTCGTCTCGACCACGGCATGCCAGCCCTTGGGCGAGATCGCCGAGGCGGGACTGAGGAACTGCCCGCCGGCGTTGTTCACCAGCCCATCTACGGGGCCGACCTGCTCGTTGACGGCCACGAAGAGCCGCTCGACGGATTCGGGGTCGCGGATATTGACCGGCAGCGCGACACACTGGCCGCCGCCAGCCACGATCTCGTCGCGCGTGGGCTCGAGGTGCTCCGGCGAGCGCGAGCAGATGACGACGGTGGCGCCCAAGCCGGCCAGCTCGCGGGCGATTGCGCGGCCGATGCCGGTCCCGCCGCCGCTCACGACGATCGACTTGCCGGCAAACAATCCCGGCCGGAACATACTGTCAACCGGCATCTCGCGCCTCCCTCTTCGACAACTCATGCTCAACGCTCTGCGCGCAGTATGTGGGAAGCGCTCGGCGCGGGTCAAGCAGATGCAGCGCTCTCTACGCGCTCGATCCACGAAGTGGACGAGTGCTGTGGCAGATCGGCGGGCTCGGCCAGCCGGGGGCGCTCACAACTGGCTAAGGGGAGAGCTTGAGACTCCGAGACAAGGGCGGCGCGAGCCTGCGGAAATCTGACGCGGCTTATACGGCGGTCCGGCGCATGACTGGCGCGCTGACGGCGGCCTGGGCGGCGGGGATGACGTCGAGCAGCACCTTGACCGTCTGGTAGGCGGCTTTGTCGCGGGCGGTGCGGAGCGCGTAGCGCAGCTCGCGCAGGGGGAAGCGATGGGTGACGAGTCGCTGGGGCGTGAGCTTGCCCTGGCGGATCAGCCCGGCAGCCAGCGCGAACGTGGCGACCCGGCCGCCGGTCTGGCCGCCCCAGTCCAGCAGGTCCGCGCCGCCAGGCCAGCTCTCTGCGCCATGGCCCGCCGCACCGTAGAGGCGAATCTCGCGATCCCAGATCGGCGTGAGATCCACGTGCATTGGCGCCAGGCGCATCCCGGCCTGGACCACGGCGCCTCCGGCGCGCACCCAGCGCAGCGCCCGCTGCAGCGTCTCGGCGCTGCCGACACTGTCATAGATCACGTCGAAGCCGCCGACCAACAGCTCGGTTCCGCGCCGGCCGGCGAAGTGGCGCCCACCGGTGATACGCGCGGCAGCGGGCGCGCCGTCCGTGTCGCGCAGGACATAGGTGGCGCCGAACTCCTCGGCCAGCTCCGCCTGGAACGGATAGCGCGCGAGCACGGTGACGCTGGCGTGCGGCGCCAGCACACGCAGCGCCTGGGTAGTCAGCAGACCGGTGGTGCCCGCGCCGATGACCAGCACGTTGTCGCCGGGTTGCGGCTGGTGGCGCAAGACGGCATGGATGCTGATCGCCGCAGGCTCCAGCAGTGCGGCCTGCTCGTCGCTCAGCTCGTCGGGCACCAGAAAGAGCTGGCGCTCGTTGAGCAGCATCTCGTCGCTCCAGCCGCCGCCGACGGAAGGTGGCCCCGGCCGGTAGCGATTCTCACAGAGGGTGTAGTTGCCAGCGGCGCAGTTGGGGCAGGGCGGCTCGATCTCGCGCGTGGCGCAACAGTGGTCGAGCTGGTAGGCGACGCGATCGCCGAGCCGCAGGAACTCGACCTCCGGGCCGACTTCGATCACATAGCCGCTGACCTCGCGCCCCAGGTAGACGCGCGGCTGGCGGGGCAGCGCCATCTGCGCGATGTGCGCGTCGCGTTCGAGGTGAATCTGCGCGAGATCGCTGCCGGAGATGCCGGCGACGATGTTGTGCACGCGCACCCAGCGGCGCCCCGGCGGCGCGGGCCGACGCACGGAACCAGTGCGCAGCGGCGCCCATGGGCCGTAGTACGCGCGGCGAGAGACCGCGCCGAGGGCACGCGTGCCAGCAGCGCGAAGGGGACTGGTATCGAGATAGGCGCTCCACATAGCGTCGGCTAATCCATCTGCTGAGCTGCCGCCCTCGATGCAGCAACACCGGGCGCAGGCCAGTGTAGCATGCGGGCCACGGCGCGGCAACTTGGGTAGCCCGCCAGGGTAACAGCGCCAGACGCCACGTAGCGGGTAGATCTTCGGCAGCGGCCGGGGCGATGCATGCATGGCTCGTCATCTCGCACACGCTCGCGATCAGGGCTGGGGCAGACGCTCAGGCGTGCTCCTGGCTGGCCGCCTCGTCCACCGGCACGGCGCCATTGCCCTCCTCGATGATGCGTCGCAGGCGCTCCGCACGCCGTCGCTGCAAGCGCGCACGCTCCTTGAGCTGAGCCGCCACATGCGACTGACGATGGCCGCGCGACCTGCGAGCCCAGCGCTCCGTCGCCAGCGCGTTCTCGCAGAGCGTCTCGTATGCCATCCAGAGCGCCTTGTCGAGGGCTTCCGATTGGCCGGCGAGCAGGCTATCACGGCTGAATGCGTGGCCGATCCGGCAGCGAAAGCGCAGGAGCCTATTTTCATGGATCTCCCACAGCGGCCCCTTGCACTCCGGACAGACGTATCCCGACAGCACGCCCTCCTCCAGCGGACCCTGTGTATCGGCCATCTTGATACCCTGCGCTCCAGCTTTCGCACTGCCCGTCATCAGTGACACATACGCAGTGGCTAAGCGGGTACGTGCGGCAACTGCCACCGGGTCCGTGGCCGGTGCTTCTTCGCGAGCCAGGCAGCCCAGCAGCGGCCCAATCTCCGCGACTGGCAGGCAGTGATCCACTTCGACGTATTCCATTGCGTTTTCTGGCATGCTCGCGTGCTGTGCCTCGTCAGGATCCTGCACAACCGCAACGCCGCCATGGTGCTTGACCGCCCACAAGCCGGCGGTGCCATCGTCGAGTGCACCTGTCAGCACGACGCCAATCACCCGCGAGCCGTGTGCCAGAGCCGCCGATCGGAAGAGCGCATCAACTGCGGGACGAAAGAGGTTTTCTTTCGGGCCGAGACTCACCCGCACACGGCCATCCTCGACGAGCAGATGGTGATCGGGCGGAGCGACATAGACGCGTCCCGGCTGGAACGCTTCGCCGTCATCTGGATGATTGGCTGGCAGCGATCCTTGACGGCTGAGAATCTGAGGCAGGCGACTCGGCCACTGCGGCGAGACGTGCTGCACGACAAAGACCGCCGCGGGCAGGTCCGCCGGCAACGTGCTCATCAGCAGCGACAGCGCTTCGATGCCACCGCTGGATGCGCCGACGACGACGATGTCGTGCCCGTTGCCATCGCTGTTGCCATGCGTGCCGCCGGCCGCACGTGGCTCACGCGAAGAACGCTCGTCCACGGCCGCCTCCTCTGTCAGATGTGCTGTTCTACACCTCGTCACACGGCCGCACTCGCCGCATCATGTGGCGCTGACGTCCATAATCTCTCACGAGCACAGTCGCAGTATGCGGGCCAGCCCAGCAGTGCGCCGCGTCGCGCTACAATGCGATTGGGGACGCTCGCGTGGTATTGCGCGACGAGCAAGTGTGTGCTGAACGCGTGTAGAACGGGCGTGGCGCTGATCTCATGGGGAGGCAATGGCGATGGCGCAGTTGCAGGCGATCGAGATACCCGTAGCGCATGGCATGCTGGAGGGGCTGCTGCGGCTGCCAGACGTGGCGGTGGCCGGTATGGCGCCCGCTATGGCCGCGGTGGTTTGCCATCCGCTGCCGACCGGCGGCGGCACTATGCACAACAAGGTCGTCTTCCGCGTCGCACAGGCGCTTGGCGAGCTGGGCATGCCGGTGCTGCGCTTCAACTTCCGTGGCGTCGGCCGCAGCACAGGGACCTTCGACCAGGGACGCGGCGAGGTGGAGGATGTGCGCGCGGCACTGGACGAGCTTGCCCGGCGCTATCCGGGCGTGCCGCTGTGTCTGGCGGGCTTCTCGTTCGGGGCGAAGGTCGGCCTGCCGGTCGGCTGCGCCGATCCGCGGGTGCGCCAGCTGGTCGGCGTGGGCGTGCCGGTCTCGGCGCTGAAGATTGACGCGCTGGCCGGCTGCGACAAGCCGAAGCTGATCGTGCAGGGCGAGCGTGACGAATACGGGCCGCCGGCCGCGCTCGATGCCTGGTTCGCGCGGCTGCCCGAGCCTAAGGCGCTGGCGGTGGTCCCCGATGCCGACCACTTCTTCACGCACCAGCAGGCGCAATTGCTCGACGCTATTCTCGGCTACTTCCGCTCCGGCGCCTCCGCGCTTGGCGTGCCTGGCGCCGCGAAGGCCTGAGTCGCAGGTCAGTACACCCCGATGCTACTCCGTACCAAAGCCGATGCAAATATTGGACGAACCGCTTCCCTTCGTGCTACGATAAGCGCAATTCACGCTCTTTCCGCCTCCGCCTCCGCCTCCGCCTCCGTCGCCTCGTCTCGCGATCGTGCGCCGCCGGCTTCCCTTGCGACGCGGAAAGGCCCACCGCGATGAACCCGATCGAGCCGCGGGTGCAAGCGCCCGCACTGGATGCCTACTCCGATCTGCCACTCTACAACACCAAGGCCGTCGTCCACCAAACTGGCGTGCCAGCCCCTACCCTGCGCGCGTGGGAGCGCCGCTATGGCATCCTCTCGCCACGCCGCGGCGAGAACGACTATCGTCTCTACTCCGAGCGCGACATGATGGTGGTGGCATGGCTGCGCGAGCGTGTCGAGACCGGCATGACGATCAGCCAGGCCATCGCGTTGCTGCGCTCGCTCGAGCCGGTGCGCCGCAAAGGTCGGCGCGGTCGGCCGCTCCCCGGCGCTCCAGCCGAGCCAGCGATGGCCGCACCCGCAGCGCGTCAGCCCGACCTGTACGCGCTCGACATCCTGGGGGCCACGCTCTTGCGGCAGCTCAGCGAGCTGGACGAGGTGGCGGCGGTGCGCACAATTACCCAGGCGCTGGCCGTGTACACTGTGGAGGACGTGTGTCTGCATCTGTTTCGGCCTGTGCTCGTCGAGATCGGCCGGCGCTGGGCGGATGGGTCGCTCGGTGTGACCGTCGAGCACTTCGCCGCCGCGCTGATTCGCGCGCAGCTCGATAGCCTCTTTCGCAGTGCGCCTGGGCAAGAGTCAGGGCCGCTGGTGCTGGTGGGCTGCGCGCCCGGCGAGCTGCACGAGCTGGGCGCGTTGATGCTGGCGCTTTTCCTGCGGCGAGCGGGACTGCACGTGGCCTACGTGGGCCAGAGCGTCGAGGCGCAGAGCCTGGCGTCTACCGTTGCCGCGCTCAAGCCAGCTTGCGTGGCGCTCTCGGCCACGCTGCCGGCACGCATCGAGGCGCTGACCGACGCAGCGCGTGGGCTGCTCGCACGCCCCGGCGCGCCGCTCTTCTGCTTCGGCGGCCAGGCCTTCGAGGCGTCGGCTGAGCTGGCGGAAGGTGTCCCGGGGCAGTTCCTGGGGAGCGATGCCCGGCACGCCGTGGATGAGATCAAGCGAAAGTTGACGGCCTGATGGCAACAAGGACGACACGACACCTACCCACCGGCCAGGCTTCGCGGCGAGCGAAGCCTTTCTTCGCGCGCGCGCTCCCCGGCCCGCAGGGCTTCTTTGGGCGCTTGCCAGCCTACGCCTACGCTGGCGCCGCGCTCAATCTGCTCGCCTGGACCTCGAGCTGGGCGCGCATCGGGCCCTGGCGCTACACGTTCTTCGCGCTCTGGCTTGGCTTCATCCTGCTGCTCGATGGCCTCAACGTCGCCGTCAGCGGCAGCTCGCCGCTGCGCCGCAGCCTGCCACGCTTCGTGCTGCTGTTCGTTGTCTCTAGCGTCTTCTGGTGGGTCTTCGAGGGGCTGAACGTGCCGGTGCAGAACTGGCACTACACCATGGACCAATACTACTCGCCGCTGGCCTACTTCCTGATCGCCTCGCTCAACTTCAGCACCGTGCTGCCGGCGGTGATGGAGATGGCCGGCCTCTATACCAGCATTCCGGCGCTGCGCCCGCGCTTGCGGCACGATGCACTCGGCCCACGGCTGCCGCTGGCGGCGGCGCTGGGGCTGCTTGGGCTGGGTGTGGTCATGCTCGTGCTGCCGTTCGCCTTGCCGCGCTACTTCTTCGGGCTGGTCTGGCTCTGCCTGATCTTCCTGCTCGACCCGATCAATAATCTTGCGCGGCGCAAGTCGGCGTTGGGCCACCTGCTGGCCGGCGACTGGCGCTTCATCGTCGCGCTGTCGCTGGCAGGCCTGACCTGCGGCTTCTTCTGGGAGCTGTGGAACTACCTCGCGCTGCCCCGCTGGTACTACACCGTCCCGTTCATAGACGCGCTGCCGCACCTCTTCGAGATGCCGCTGCCCGGCTTCCTGGGCTACCTGCCGTTCGCGCTGGAGCTCTACGCGATGTATCACTTTGTCTTGCTGCTGCTCGGCCGGCGGCTGGACAACCTCTCGTTCTGAGGGTCAAGTTTCGAGGTAGATCGAGTGAAGACGATGACTCGCGCGGACCGCCCATGCTGACGCCACCTGACGTTTCTGCCGAGACGATTATCGCCTGTTTGCGTGAACACTTTGGGCTGGACATCCGTCAGGTAACGTTTCTGCCGATCGGGGCCGATGCCAGCGCCGCCGTCTACCGTGTCGAGGGGGAAGACGGCACGTCGTACTTCCTCAAGCTGAAATGGGGCGACTTCGACGAAGTAGGGGTCACCGTCCCCGCCTTTCTGCATGCACAGGGCATCCGGGAGGTCATGGCAGCGCTGCCGACGATGTCTCAGCGGCTGTGGGCGAGCACGCACGGTTTCACGTGGATTCTGTATCCCTACATGGAGGGCCGCGACGGCTACGAGGTCGCGCTCTCAGATGCGCAGTGGGTCGAGCTGGGCCGGAGCCTGAAAGCCGTTCATGCCACCGTCCTACCCCTTGAGCTGAGCCGACTCGTGCCGCGCGAGGACTATCCGCCACGCTGGCGCGACATTGTGATGGCGTTCGACCAGGCGGCCGAGAGCCACGTCTACGACGACCCGCTCGCCGCGCGTCTGGCGGCATTCTGGCTCACGAAGCGGGATGATATCCGCGCGATGGTGGCGCGCGCCGAGCAGCTTGGCTGGGCGCTGGGGCAGCGTGCGGATGCGTTTGTGCTATGTCACGCCGATCTGCATCCAGGCAACGTCTTGCTGGGCGCGCACGACGAGCTCGCCATCGTGGACTGGGACAATCCGCTCTTTGCGCTCAAGGAGCGCGACCTGATGTGCCTGGACGGCGGGGTCTGCGATGTCTGGAACGATCCGCGTGAGGACGCGTTGTTCTACGAAGGCTACGGCCCCACCGAGCTCGACCCAATCGCGCTCAGCTACTACCGCTACGAGCGCATCGTCGCCGATCTGGCGGCCTACGGCGAGCAGATCTTCGGCGCGCAGGGGAGCGTGGAGGACCGCGAAGTCGGGCTGCGGCGGGTGATGGGGCAGTTTCTGCCGAACGAGGTGGTAGCCGTCGCCCACTGGACATACCAGCAAATTCCCTGGGCCCCGGACGCGCTGTGAGGCTGTTCCCACCGCGCCACTTACGCGAGACCCCCGCCTGCAGTGAGAGGAGGCGCCGGCCCTATGTGTCCGCACCGGCCACTGCGAAGCTGCCCGAGAGTGCAGCAACACTGGCCGCGCCCGCGCCCCGCCATCTGGTAGCACTGGGGCGCGGCCGGCACGCTTAGGCTGTGGTGTGCGCGGCGGGAGTGTGGTGGCTGCTCTCTCGGTGCGCCAGGGCATACCAGCCACAGCCAATGAGCACCAGGCCGGCGAGCGCAAGGGATCCGAAGGCCCAGAGTCCACCGAGATCGAACCTTCCAGCGACGAACATCCAGATCGCGATGCCGACGAGAGCCAGCCCGCCGACAATCTCGCCGATCCCAGTCCAGAAGATGACGACGACGAGGCCGATGGCGGGCAGGCCGTACAGCACGTAGGGCTGCCAGTTGCTCACGCCATAGGTAAGTGCGGAGACAATCGCCCAGATGGCGAAGATCGCACCTATCAAGATGGCGAGCGTCCTGGCAGTCCAGCGCAGCGCCCTCACCACACGCCCCCAATCAAACGAGGTAGATGCCTGCATGCTATCCCTCCCTGTCGTGTTACGACGCAGGCGCGTCGTGCGCGTGCTCCCAGCCTCACGCTACGCGCACCGCCTTGCGGGGCAGTCACAGTGGGCGGCGTGGCGTCACGGCCTGCTCACGAGGCTGCGAGCTGCATCCGCCGACCGCACCACGATCACCGAGGACCGCCGGCAGCGCCCACCTGCATGGTGTGCAGCGAACAGCTTGCAGTTTGCCTCCGAGTGTGCGTATACTCCTACCCCGCCGGCCGCGCATGAGGATTCCAGGCGCGCGGCCGGCGGCAGGAGCGCGCCGCGTCGTTGACCTGGCACGCCTCATGCATATGTATTGACAGGGCGCGGGCCGCTCTCTTTGAGGGCGCCGGCCCATTCATGCGGCGGATACGTGCTGAATGGGTGGCCCGCCGTTGAAGTGCGTCTCGCAAGGACTGGACTCCCCACAGGCGAGCGCGCGGTAGGTTTGCGGAGCGAGGGGCGTCGGCTCACGCGCATGGACCGCGTTTGACGGCGAACGAGTGGGGTGGTGAGGCCCTTCGCCAACGTGGATAGACTGAAGATGATGGAGATGATTGCAGCACCAGTTATCGTAGGCTCAACGGAGAGCATTGACCGAATCACGCTCGGTGGAGTGACGTCGCGGCCCCGGTCGCGCCGGACGATCATCGGCGTGGACTGCGACGGTGTGCTGGCGTCGGACCGCCTGTTGTGGCGGCGGATGCGCGAGCGCTTCCCGCAGCATATCCCGGCGCGCTACGAGGAGCTCGCCACTTTCGAGTGGCCGCGGGCGACCGCCGAGACAGAGGCGCTCTGCATGGAGCTGAGCGCCGATCCTGCCTTCATGGAACGGCTGGCGCCGATGCCGGGCGCCGTCGAGGCGTTGCGCACACTGCGCACGCTGGGCTACCGGCTGCATGTCGTCACCGCGCGGCCAGAGTGCGTACGCGAGGCGACCTGGCGCTGGCTAGCGCGCCACGAGGTGGCCGACTGCGTCGAGGCCATTCACTGCGTGCCGGGCGGGCCAGCCAAGCCGCCGGTGGCCCGCGCGCTCGGCTGCGCCGCCTTCATCGAGGATAATCACACGACCGCCGAGGCGATGGGCGTCGCCGGTCTGCACAGCTATCTGCTCGATGCGCCCTACAATCGGCTGCCAAACGACGCCAGCCGGCGCGTGCCGAGCTGGCGTACGCTGCTCGCTGACCTCGTCGTGCGGGTACCCTCGCGAGTCGCCGCGGTTCCGCCCGCCAATATCGAGATCTCTGCTTGAGCTTGCCTCGGTTGAGCGCATCTGGGCGTATCTGCTCAGCACACTCCAGCCTACAGCGCCACCTCGGCGCCGGCGCCCGCGTCTCGCGCACGCTGGTAGACGACGCTGGCGGCGGCCATGTCCTCGCAGGCGTGGCCCATCGCCTTATAGACGGTGATCTCGGTCTCGGATTGGCGGCTGGGGCGACGGCCCAGCAACAGCTCGCCCAGCTCCGTGCCGCTCTCCGGATCGAGGCCGGTCAGCTCGCCGCAGCCGGCGGGGGGTGGGGCGAACGCGAGTCGCGTCTCGACGAAGAGATGGCCCTGCTCGATCACCTCACGGTCTAGCTCCCCGCCCGGCGGCCGGTAGCCCACCGAGGTCACATGTGTGCCGGGCGCTAGCCATGCGCGGCGCAGGACCGGCGCGCCGGAGCTGGTGCAGAGGCACACCACATCGGCGCCTCGCACGGCCTCCTCCACACTCGCCACCGCATGGGCGCGGCTGTCCATTGCCGCGAGCTGCTCGGCATCGGCTGGAGTGCGTGACGTGATGCGGATCTCGTCGAACGGGCGCACTCGCGGAACCATCTGCAGGTGCGCCTGGCCCTGCACGCCCGCGCCGACGATCGCCAGGACGCGTGTATCCTGCCGGGCTAGCTCACGCGCCGAGAGGGCGGCGGCGCCGGCGGTCCGCAGCGCCGTGATGTAGGTGCCATCCATGACGGCGATGGGCACGCCGGTCTGGGCATCGAACAAGCAGATCAGCGCGTGATGGGCCGGCAGGCCGCGCGCCGCGTTGTCGTGGAACAGAGAAACGAGCTTCACCGTGATCTCGCGGCCGGGCCGATAGGCGGGCATGGCCAGCAGCAGGCCAGCGTCGCCCACCGCAACTTCGTTGCGCTTCGGCGCGGAGACAGTGCCCTCGCTAAGCGCCTTGAACTCCTCGGCCAGCGCCTCCAACAGCGCATCGGGATCCAGCAGACGCTGGACATCTTCCCCACTGAGCATCAGAACCTGCATAGCGCGCCTGCCCTCCTGCCTTCGGCGCCTCGTGCAGCGCCACTCGCGCGGCAAGTATAGAATACAGACCACGCGATCCACCAGGGCAGAGGCAGGGAGCCGCCTTGCTCGGCTCAGCCACGACCCGCCGCGACCGGCCGCCGCTCGTCGTGGGTGGAGGGCGCGGAAGGCGTCGCTGGGTGGGGCACGCGGGTGTCGAGCTGGTCGTAGCGCTTGAGGCGGTAGATCAGCGTCGAGACGAGCCAGCTCAGCACGAAGATGCCGACAATACCCGCGCCGACCTTGCCGAAGTTGTCGCCGCCAGTCAGGTCGCCAACCGAGCCCCACAGGCCGCCGGAGAGGCCGAGCTGGCCGCTGATGATGCTGAGCGTCTCGAGCGTGCCGATCAGCAGGGCGACGAGCACCGAGACGAGCGTGATGGTGAGGTTGTAGTAGAGCTTGCGGATCGGCTTGACGAAGGCCCACCCATAGGCGCCCAGCATCATCACGCCGTCGGTGGTGTCGGCCAGGCTCATGCCGGCCGTGAAGAGCAGCGGCAGCAGCACGACGATATAGAACGGCACCTGCTGGGTGACGAACGAGCCGGAGATGGCGAGCAGGCCAACCTCAGTGGCGGTATCGAAGCCCAGCCCGAAGAGGAAGCCGACCGGGTACATCTTCCAGCCCGCGTCAATGGACTTGAACAGGCCGCGGAAGATGCGCGAGAAGAAGCCGCGCTGGTTGAGGACTTGCTCCATGTCGTCCTCGTTATAGGCGTCGCCGCGTGTCGCGCTACGGAAGGCGCGGACAATGTCGAGCAGGATCACGATGTTGATGAAGGCGATGGCGAAGAGGAAGAGTGCCGAGACGCCGGTGCCGATCAGACCGCCGATCTGCTTGAGCGCGGAGTCGTCGGTGGCGAGGCTGCTCGCCAGCACGGCGGAGCCGGCCGCGACCAGCGTGGCCATCACGACGACGACCGAGGAGTGGCCGAGCGAGAAGAAGAGCCCGACGGTGACGGACTTCTTCTTTTCCTGAATCAGCTTGCGCGTGACGTTATCAATCGCCGAGATGTGGTCGGCATCCACCGCGTGGCGCAGCCCCAGCCCATAGGCCGTGGCGCCCAGGCCCAGCAGCAGTGGATAGCGCAGCGAGGCGGCCAGCGTGAGTGCCCATAGGCCCAGGTTGGCGGCGATCAGCGCGCCGTAGATCACCATGACCCGGCGGCGGAGCGCGGGATCACTGTCGGTGAGCACACGGCGGAACGAGGCGAGCATGGGCGACCCCCAGGGAGATGCACGGCAGGAAGCCGGAACGACACTGTCATCAGGAGCATAATGTCAAATGCTCGCAGATGCAAATCTTTGCAGCTACCGCACCGCGCATCTGCACCTGCACCCCTGCCCATTCTCCCGAAGCGCACTGGAATCGGATGTGGGCGAGGGTGCAGGTGATGGGGGCAAAAGTACCCTGAAAGTACTCTGAAAGTACCCTGGAAGTACCCTGGAAGTACTCTGGACGATCTGAGGCAATCGCACGTCAGTCCATGGCCGCGGACCGGCGGGGGATGGCGATCCACAGGATCACGTAGGGCAAGAAGCCGGGCAGCCCGCCGGGCAACAGCAGAATGAGGAACAGGATCCGGAACCACCAGGGGCTGACACCAAAGAAGGCGCCCAACCCACCGCAGACGCCAGCGATCATCCCATTCTGCCGCCGCAGCGTGCGATAGTGCTCCTGCATCTCGTCTCTCTCCTTCTTCATGTACGCATGCCAGTGACGGCAGGCGCAGAAATCATGCCGGAAAGACCAGCACGAGCGCACCGCCGGTCCATTCGGAGGCGAGCGCGTAGACTATACGTCGAGGGCGCGCGCGGGTTGAATAGTAGTTCGCGTCCCTGCTTCGCCTAAGGCGCGGTTGGCGCTAGCGTCGCGCCTCCAAGCAGGCCTTGCAGGTGCCGAAGATCGCCATGTGCCCGGCCTCGGCACGGAAGCCGTAATCGCGCAGCAGCCGCTCACGCATCGGCACCAGCGCCGCGTCATCCACCTCGACCACGGCGTTGCATGACTGGCAGACCAGATGGTGGTGCTGCGATTCGCCCACCAGCTCGAAGCTAGCCGCGCCCGCGCCGAGATCCGTCTGCGTTACCAGCCCCACCGAGGCCAGCAGGTCCAGCGTACGATAGACCGTCGCCAGATTCATCGCCGGGTAGCGCGCGGCGGTCCAGCGCATGATCTCGTCGGCGGTCATGTGGCCGCCGTTGGCGCTGAGCGCCTCCATCACCAGCAGCCGCTGAGGCGTCACACGCAGTCCCAGATGCCGGAACCGCTCGACGAACGGCAAATGGGGGTCGGATTGGGGCAAAATACTGGCGGACTTCGACATACGCTCGATCCTCATCCTTGGGCGCACTTCCTCGCGCGCCCGTCGCTCATCTTCCAGCATAGCACACCGCTTATGCAGCGAGCGGGACGGCCGCCGGCCGGTCATCCAGTATGGGCTGACCAACAAGGCGGGGCCGAGGGACGCCAACCTGTCCGCTCGGCCATTGCATCTTCCACCTCTCGCACCGTATACGTATTCCTTGTGTTGCGGGGTTCCTCTCTGCCGCATGTGTCGCGTGTGTGACGTGTAACGACCGGCGCGCGATGCTCACTGCAGAAGGGGGACGACGTGCATCCTTCGCGGGCTGTGTGATGGCCGCAGGGGACGCGCTTTGGGAAGGCGGCGCTGATGGCCGGCATCCAGTTCGAGGACGTCACGAAGACGTATCCCGGCGCGGCGGCGCCCGCGGTGGATCACGTCAGCTTCGCCGTGCAGGCCGGCACGATCTGCATGCTGCTGGGCACCTCTGGCTCCGGCAAGACGACGCTGCTGCGGATGGTCAACCGGCTGATAGATCCGACTTCCGGCCGCATCGTGATTGACGCCGTGGCGACCACGGAGCAGGACCCCATCGCGCTGCGCCGCAGCATTGGCTACGTCATCCAGCAAGTTGGCCTCTTCCCGCACATGACCGTCGCCGACAACGTGCGCACGGTGCTCACGATCCTCGGCCGCAGCAAGCAGGAAAGCCGCGCGCGGGTGGATGAGCTGCTCAATCTCGTCGGCCTGGAGGCGGCGGAGTACCGCGATCGCTATCCACGCCAGCTCTCCGGCGGGCAACAGCAGCGCGTCGGGCTGGCGCGGGCGCTGGCGGCCGATCCGGAATTGCTGCTGATGGACGAGCCATTCGGCGCGCTGGATGCCATCACGCGCGCCAAGATGCAGGACGAGCTGCTGCGCATCCAGAGCGGCGTCAAGAAGACGATCCTCTTCGTCACGCATGACGTAGACGAGGCCTTCAAACTCGGCGACCAGATCGTCGTGCTCTCGGAGGGCAAGCTCATCCAGCAGGGCACGCCGGTCGAGCTGCTCGCCAGGCCCGCCGGCGACTTCGTGCGGCGGCTGGTGGGCGCCGACAACGTGCTGCGCCAGTTCGAGTATCTGCCCGTCACCGCGGCGCTGGAGCCGGCCGCCGGCCAGACCGGCGATGGCGCTCAGCCCAGCATCCCGGCCGAGTCGCCGCTGCTGGACGCCCTGCTGCGGCTGATCGCGGGCGGCGAGCCGGCACTGATGGTCACGCGTGAGGGCGAAGTGCTCGGTCGGGTGACACTGACGAGCCTCTCGGCGGTGGTGCTGGCTGGACGCCGCCCACAGGAGGCTAGTGCCAGCGTTGCTCCGGTCGGCGGCTGAGCCAAGAAACGGGTCGGCGTGTGAGTTTTCGCAGTTGGCCGACGTATACTACTGGGCTTTATTTCGCCCGCGGGAGGACCCGGTGAGCTTCATTCTGGACGGCTACAACTGGGATCCCAGCGACCCCAGCAGCATCACCAATCTGCTGCTGGCGCACCTGACGATCACCTTCTGGAGCATGGTGCTGGGGCTGCTGATCGCCTTCCCGATTGCGTTCATCGTCGCGCGCTACCACCGGCTGTACCTGCCGGTCATCACCTCCGCCGACATCATCTACACGATCCCCAGTCTCGCGCTCTTCGCCTTCTTGATCCCCTTCACCAAGCTTAGCGTCGCGACGCTCATCATCCCGCTGGTGCTCTACGAGCAGCTCGTGCTGATCCGCAACATCGTCGCGGGCGTTCATGCTGTGGACCCGGCGCTGGTGGAGGTCGGGCGGGCGATGGGCATGAACGGCCGCCAGCTCCAGCGCTACGTCGTGTTGCCGCTGGCGCTGCCGGTGATCGTGGCCGGCATCCGCGTCGCCGCCGTCACCACCATCGGCATCGCCGCGCTCGGTCCCTGGATTGGCACGGCCGATCTCGGCAAGCTGATCTTCGACGGCTTCAACTTCGCGCGCGAGGACATGATTGCGGCAGGCGTCATCCTGGTCAGCGCGCTGGCTGTCCTCGTGGATCTGCTGCTGCTGGGCGTGCAGGCGTTCTTGAGTCGCGGGCGCCCGGTCGCCTTAGCGGCCGCCTGACCGCTCGCTCACTGCTGCAAGAGGAAACGGAGGCAACGGAGGTCCGCGGAGGCAGATGGATTACGACCAATGATATCCAGCCCGTCAGTAAGGGCGTTGATAGATGCCGGGCGGCCGGTCTAGTCGGCGAGGAAGGAGCGGAATGACCATGCTTGGCCAGGCGCTGCAATTCATCGCCGATCCACACAACAAGTTCGGTCAGGAGCTGCTCATCACGCTCGAGATGTGCGCTATCCCGATCGTGCTCTCGCTGCTGATTGCCATTCCGCTCGGCATCGCGGTGGCCCAGCAACCGGTCGCGGCGTTCCTGGCAACCAACACGAGCGGCCTCGCCCGCGCGATTCCGACCATCGCCTTTCTGGCGGCGGCGATTCCGATTCTGGGCATTGGCTTCCGGCCGTCTGTCTTGGCGCTGACGCTGCTGGGCATCCCACCGATCCTGCTCAACACCATCGCCGGCTTGCGCGGCATTGACCCAGCCACGCTGGATGCCGGGCGCGGGATGGGCATGACGCGCCGGCAAATCTTGACGGGGATCGAGATCCCGCTGGTGCTGCCGGTGGTCGCGGCGGGCGTGCGGTCGGCGGCAGTGCAGATCGTCGCCACCTCGACGCTAGCCGCGCTGGTCGGAGGAGGCGGTCTAGGCGATTACGTCGTGGCGGGCATCGCCCTGGGTGACGCGGGCGCGCTGCGCCTCTTCGTTGGGGCGGTCTCGATCGCCGTGCTGGCGCTGCTGGTCGAGGTGGCGCTGGCCTATGTTCAGCGGCGCGTCACGCCAATGGGCCTGCGCTCTGGCGCGGAGCTTGCCGCGCCCCACGCGGCACCAGAGCCAGCGCTGGTGGAAGCCGGAACAAGGGCCGCGTAACCAACCGCTGGTGAGAGCAGCCGGGGGAAGCTTTTCTTGTAACGCTTTCCGGTTGCCTGTGTACTGTTGAGAAGTGTGAAGATGGCAGGTGCCGGCTTTTTGTCGTTCCGGCCCGCCGTAGTCGTGCGGCGCGCGTCGCCGCGCAATGGAGGACTTGAGATGCGTCTCGTTTCGCACGCCGCCCCGCGGTCCTACAAGCTCCTGGGCGTCATGCTGCTGATGGTGGTGCTCACGCTTGCCGGCTGCGGCGGCGGAGGCAGCGGCAGCGCTGGCAACAACAACGCCAACATCAAGATCACCGTCGGCAGCAAGAACGATCCCGACGGCCAGCTCCTGGCGCAGATGTATTCGCTGCTGCTGACCAAAGCGGGCTACAGCGTCACGACCAAGCTCGCGCTGGGCCAGAATAAAGTGCTCGACACCGCCATCAAGAGCGGCTCGATTGATATCTATCCGGAATTCACCGGCACCGCGCTGAGCGTGAATAATCTGCCTGCCACGCAGGATCCCCACCAGGCCTTCAACGAGGTCAAGCAGTACTACGAGCAGACCTTCAAGATTACCTGGCTGGACGCGGCGTTCAACCTCAACGACAGCTATGGCCTGTGCACCAACCAGCAGATCGCCACGCAGCATAATCTCAAGTCCATGTCGGATCTGGTGCCGGTCGCGTCGCAGCTCGTGCTCGCTGGCCAGCAGGACTTCCTCGACGCGCAGTCGGGCGTGTTCCCGCCGGTCGCCACAGCGTACGGCATCAATTTCAAGGACACGGTCCAGATCAGCGAGCAGCTCGGCTTCGACGCCGTGAACAAGGGCGACGCGCAGATCAACGAGTGCTACACGACCGATCCGGCGATCGTGGTGGATAACTTCGTGCTGCTCACCGACGACAAGAGCGCCTTCCCGGCTTACAACCCCTCGCCGATCGTGCGCGACCAACTGCTGCAAAAGGCGCCTGGGATCGCCGCGATCCTCAACGCGCTGGCGCCGAAGCTGACCACGGCCAGCCAAACCGCGCTGATCAAGCAGGTGACGGTGGACCACAAGAACATCAAGGAGGTCGCGCAGACCTGGCTCCAGCAGCAAGGGCTGCTGTAGGGTCTTCACCCCAGCCCACCCGTCCCCAGTGGGGATACCCCTGCTCCGTGCGCGGAGAGGGGGAGCCATCTCACTGGCTAGCCAGGGCGCCCAACGGACGCCCCTACGGACCACGCGTGGCGACGGGAGACAAAAGCAGGAGTCGAGAGAGCGCGAGCGGGGATGGCGGCAATGCGCCGTCGTCTCCGCTCGTTTTCTGTGCCACGGTCCCATGGGCTTCATGCATCTTTTCCGTGCCCAGCGGCGTCATTGTGATATGAGGCGGCCTGCCGGTCGCCGGCCGCGCCGCGGTCTATGAATAGCCGGCGCGTTGTGGCACGCGGCAAGCCGTGGTAGACTACGGCGGCATAGAGCGCATAGCGCGTACAAAGAGCAGAGCGTGAGGATGATGCGCGTCGAGTATGATCTGGGCCGGCTAGCCGCGTTGGGCCCCGCGGCGCTTACCATCGGCGTCTTCGACGGCGTCCATTGCGGCCACCAGCGGCTCATCAGCCGCGCGGCCGAGATCGCCGCCGAGCGCGGCGCGGTTGCCGCCGCCGTCACCTTCTGGCCGCCGCCCGAGGCTGTGCTGCGCCCAGACGCCGCCCCGCCGCTGCTGACCACGCTTGACGAGCGGCTCGATCGGCTCGCCGGCCTTGGCCGCCTGGATGCCGCCGTCGTAATGCCCTTTGACGAGGCGCTCTCGCGCCTGAGCCCGGAGGCCTTTCTCGACCGGCTGGACGCCTTCTGCCGGCCCATCGCGCTGATCGAAGGCCCTGACTTCGCCGTCGGCCACAAGCGCGCCGGCAACCTCGCGTACCTGCGCGAGGCGGGCGAGCGGCGCGGCTTCACCGTCGAGACGCTCGAAGTGGCCGAGGATGGCGAGCGCATCAGCAGCAGCCGCATCCGCAAGCTGCTGAGTGAGGGCAACCTCGCCGGGGCAACGCGACTGCTGGGCCGCGCGTATAGTCTCTCAGGCGAGGTGATTGAAGGCGACCGGCGCGGACGCCAACTCGGCTTCCCGACCGCCAACCTGCGCCTCGATCCGCGCAAGCTGCTGCCGGCGCGGGGTGTCTACGCCGTCCGTGCGCGGCTGCCTGGCGAGTCTGCTGAGGTGTTTGGGCATCTTGGTGTCTGCAACATCGGCGTGCGGCCCACCTTCGGCGGCGAGCCGCGGCTGCTGGTGGAGGTCCACCTGCTCGACGCGAGCATGGATCTCTATGGGCTGCCGCTGGCGCTGGCGCTGGTCGCTCGGCTACGTGACGAGCGACGCTTCTCGGGCATCGAGGAGCTCAAGGCGCAGATTGCCGCGGACGCCGCCCAGGCACGGGCACTGCTATCTGGTGAGCCAGACGCGAACGAGCCGGGCGTAGGTGCGCCGGATGTGTAGAGCAGCTGGGACGAGCGAGGAGACAACGCGATGGGCGTGATGCGCAGATTCGAGGATCTGGTAGAAAACCTCGTCCAGGGCGCCTTCACTCGGCCATTTTCGATCAAGGAGGGAGAGCTCGCGGCGGCCCTGGTGCAGGCCATGGACGATAAGTGGCGCGACAATGGGCAGCTCGCCAATGAGTACATCATTTCGCTCAGCCGGCGTGACTACAAGACGCTCAAGCCGCGCCTCGACGCCGAGCAGGCCAACGCCCACCCCCCGCGTGACGACAAGGAGCGCGCCGTGACGCTCATCGGCCGGCTCCAGCTCGCGCTGCGCGACGCCGCCTATCGCAAGTACCGCCAGACGTTCAGCTCGTTCCCCAGCATCTTCTTCGAGGAGCATCCGCGGCTGGGCAACGGCCAGGTGCGGGTGCTGGCCGAGGTCGTCGCCGTCCAGTCTCAGCAGGCCGGCCAAGTCACGCCCGACCCATTGGTGGAGGCGACCCGCGCGATGACGCCCGAAGAAGCGCAGTGGCTGGCGCGCCAGGCGCAGCAGCCCTCGCACCCGCAGCCGGCCGGCACGCTCCCTCCTGCCTGGCTGACCCTGCTGCGCCCACAGCGCGGCGCACCCATGCAGATCACGAAGCAGACGGTGCACATTGGCCGTAATCAGGCGAACGACGTGGTGGTGAACGACAAGCGGGTCTCGCGGTACCATGCGGAAGTCCGTTATGAGCACGGCCAGTTCATGCTGTATGATCTCGGCAGCACCAACGGTGTCGGCATCAATGGTGTGCTCACCCGGCAGCCTGTGCCGCTCAAGAACGGCGATCTGATTGGCGTCGGCGATTTTGTGTTCGTGTTTCAGCGGAGGTAGCTCCAGCCGATGGGTAACTCCAACGCGATCGTAGTGCTGGCGCTGCGGCTGGGCCTCGTCGCGATCCTGTACCTGGTGATCTTGCAGATCGTGGCTGTCTCGCGCCGTGAGATGGCGCTCGGTGGCAAGCTCCCCTCCGGCAGCACGACCGCCGGCAGCCAGCCGGTCGGCTATCTGGTGGTGGTGGATAGCGGGGGCACGCCGCTCGTGCCCGGCCAGCGGCTGGAGATTCAGCCGATCACCACCATTGGCCGCTCCAGCACCAACACCATCGTCCTCGATAGCTCCTTTGTCTCGAACGAGCATACGCGCATCATCTTCAAAGATCGCTCGTTATGGGTGGAGGACATGGGCAGCCGCAACGGCACCTTCGTGGATCAGCAGCACATCAGCGCGCCGGTGGCGGTAGCGCCGGGAACCATCGTGCAGGTCGGCGATGTGCGCTTCAAGCTGGCGCCGCTCGACACCAGGAAAGGTAGCTAGGATGGCCGCAATCCAGGCCGCCGCCGCGAAATCGCGCAGCTGGGGTGGCAGCTTCACCCGGCATGGCTACCGCTGGACCGAGCTCTGGCTGCTGCTGCTGCCCTCCGCCTTCATGCTGCTCGGCCTCTTCGAGCTGCTGGTCGTCGGCAGCAACCATCCCGTCACCAGCAGAACGTTGCCGCCGCTGGACGCCTTCACCCCCGCGCTCGGCCTGATCGCCGCTCTCTTCGCCGCCCACCTGCTGCTGGTGATCGTGGCGCCCGACGCCGACCAAACGCTGCTGCCAATCGTGGGCATGCTGGCCAGCGTCGGCGTGCTGATGGCGCTGCGGCTCGGCCCCGACCTTGGCCAGGACAACCTGGGCATCAAACAGCTCGTCTTCGTCATCCTGGGGTTGGGCGCCTGTGTCGTCACCGTCTGGGGCACGCGCAATCTCGGCTGGATTAGCAACTTCAAGTACACATGGGCCTTCCTCGGCCTGGCGCTGGTCGCCATAGCCCTGGTGCGCGCGCACAACTTCAGCACCAACGCTCCCAGCCGCGACGTGCTGACCATCGGCCCGGGCCTCTTCGCCTTCCAGCCCTCCGAGCTGCTCAAGATCTGCCTCGTCATCTTCTTTGCCGGGTACTTGTCGGAGAACCGGGAGTTCCTGGCTGGCGAATCGCCCACCGTCGGCGGTCTGCGGCTGCCACCGCTCAAGCATCTCGCCCCGCTGGTCATCATGTTAGGGTTGGCGCTGTTGATCTTCGTCGGCGTGCGCGAGCTTGGCCTGGCTATCTTGATCTTCGGCCTCTTTCTCTCAATGCTTTACGTGGCGACCAACCGCCCGCTCTATGTGGTGGTCTCGATCGTGTTCTTCGTCGTCGGGGCCTACCTCGCGCTGCACATCTTCAGCTACGCCCGCACCCGCTTCGATCTGGTCAACAACGCCTTCGAGCATCCCTTGGACGCGGGCTATCAGATCATTCAGGGTCTCATTGCGCTGGCGCACGGCGGCATCTTCGGCTCGGGGCTGGGGATGGGCAAGCCCTGGATCGTGCCGGCCTCTAATACCGACTACATCGCCACCTCATTTGGCGAGGAGTTTGGCTTCGCCGGCATCCTTGCCTTGATTGGCCTCTTCATGCTACTGGTCTACCGGGGCCTGCACGTCGCTCTACGCGCCCGCGACAGCTTCAACCAGCTGATGGCCGTCGGCCTGACCACCGTCTTCGCGCTGCAAACGCTCGTCATCCTGGCCGGTAACCTCAAGCTGTTGCCCCTGACTGGTGTGCCGCTGCCCTTCGTGGCCTACGGCGGGAGCTCTGTGATCGCCAACTTCATCATCATCGGTCTGCTGCTGCGCCTCTCACAGCGAGGCACCTGACCCGCGCTTCTTCCGCGCCAGTGACGAGCGCCGCCCCTGCGCGCACAGCGGCCACTGGCGCATGTCTTGCGTTTGAGTTGTCAAGGATTTTCAGCGCGCGGCGACGGCGCGCTCACGCGCACTGAGCGAGGAACGGGTAGTGTCTCAGCATCTCGATACAGCGGCGTCTCAGGCGACGCCGGCCGGAACGCAAGAGCAGCACACCGGGAGACGCCTGGGAGCCTTCTTGTGCTGGGCAGTGGTCTTCGCCGACATCGGCACATCGGTCTACTATGTGCCCGGCATCCTCTTTGGCGACCCGGCGCGCGGCACCGGGGTCGGCGACCTCGCCGGCCTCTTTGTCACCATGACGATGGCCGTTTTTGTGCTGCTCGCCCTCAAGTACTCTGAGGTGAGCGTGCGCTTTCCAGAGGGCGGTGGCGTGGTGTCGGTGGCGGCACGCGGCATCAACCCCTGGGCCGGCGCCGTCGGCGGCATGTTCATCCTCACCTCCTACTTCCTCACCAGCGCCATTAGCTCGCTCTCGGGCGTGCAATATTTCGAGACGCTGGTGCCCGCGCTCGGCAACCTCAGCCTCCAGCTCATCATCACGGTGATCCTGGTCGGTTTGCTGGGCCTGCTGAACTGGTACGGCATCAAGGAAAGTGCTGTCGTCAGCGCCGGCATTGCTGTCGCCGCGTTCCTCAGCGACATCGTCATCCTCATACTGATCCTGGTCCGCGTGCCGATGAACGTCATCGGTCAGGTGTTCGCCGAAATGTTCTCTGGCCAGAAGCTGACAGCGCCGCTCGTGATCACCGGCTATGCCGGCGCGTTCCTGGCGTTCTCGGGGCTCGAGAGCATCTCGCAGCTCTCTCCCGTCATGGCGCTGCCGCGCAGCAAGACCGTCTCGCGCGCGCTGGCCCTTGTCGTCCTCACCGTCGGCATCAGCAGCCCCCTGCTCACTATCTTCTCGACGACCCTGCTCACTAAACCCGAGCTGCTGGCGCAGACCAACCTGCTTGCCCCGCACGTGACGACCATGCCAAGCCTGGCGAACCAATTCATCTCGCAGCTCGGCTACTCGACTGGCGGGCGTCTTCTAGAGGTGTTCACGGCCGTCACCGCCTCGACGCTGCTACTGTTCGCCAGCAACACCGCCATTATCGGCGCCTATCACGTCTTTCTGGCGCTCTCGCGCATGCAGTTCTTCCCCAAGCTGATCGAGCGCAAGGATCGCCGCGACTCGCCGTACATCGCCATCCTTCTGGCGACGGCCATCCCGATGTTCGTGCTGGTGGGCGTTGGTGGGCGTATTGATCTGCTGGGCGATATGTACGCCTTCGGTCTGCTGGGAGCCTTCGCGTTGACCTGTCTGGGCCTCGACGTCATCCGCCTGCGCGAGCGCCGCGGAAGCCTGTCCGTCGGCAGCCGAGAGGAGGCCGAGGATGCCGCGCTCCAGCCCGCCGCCATGGGCAGGCCGCCGTTGGGGACGCAACTGCGCGCCGTGCTGGAGAAGCGGCTCGCGCCGCTGGCGCACGAGCGGCTTCGCGAGGCGACAGCACGGGTGGCGGCGCTGGGGGCTGAGATCGCGCGCATTGCCGCACCGGCCGTGCGCGTGCTGCGCGCCGCCTGGCCGAACGTCAACTACTATCTGGGCTTCCTGACCACGCTGCTGGTGAGTACGGCCTGGATTATCAATCTGCGAACCAAGCCGCTCGCCACCATCTTCGGCGGCGGACTGACGGTGCTGGGTGTCGCCATCTCGGTGGTCAATTATCGCTACCAGCAGAGCCGCGGCGTAGCGCCGGTGGTCCCGGAGTACTACCTGCGACCGATGCCACGCTCGCTGTTGGTGGCGCTCGACCCGCGCTCGCCGAACAATGCCGCCGTGGTGCGCGCGGCTTGTCAATCGGCCCAGGGCCATCCGCTGGTGATCCTCGCCCTGGGCCATCCTGAGCTGCGCGAGGTGCGCGCGTTCGAGATCGCCGTCCCATACTTCAACGACGTGCTGGCCCAACAGACCCTCAGCCTTGCCGCCAGCATCTGTGGCCGCGAGCGCGTCCAGGCACACTACGTGTATCGAGTAGATACGCCCAACGCCGTGCTGGACGCCTGGCGGATCATCCAGCCAGATGAGATCATTGCCGAGGCGGAGCTGGCCAAGACGATTACCAAGCGTGTCTCACCCGACACCGTCCGCATCCAGCGGACCGATGGGGTCAAAGTGGTACATGCGCTCAAGCGCCGCGTCAGCCCACTCGAATCCGCCGCCGGCCGAGAACGTCCGGAGCGCAGGGGAGATGCCAAGACCGCGGAGCAGCCAGCGGAGGCACTCACGGCGCCGCCCGGCATGCTGGCAGCGAAAGCCTCGCGCGAGCATTCACCGTTCACCGTGCCACCCGCTCCACCGTCCGGCAGCCGCCCGGCGGGCACGGCCAGTCCGAACGGCACGAAGCCAGCAGAGCAGCGTCGTGAGAAGGCGTCGCCAGAGGGCCCGCGCGCGGAAGAGCGCCCGACAGAGCCCGTCGGAGCTCCCTCAGCGGCGCCCTCCGCGCCGCCAGCGCCCACTGTCGCCGATGAGACGCCAGTTGAGGCTGAGGGCACGGATGAAGGCGAGACGCCCATCCAGCCGCAGACCGGGGCCGCGCCGTCCAACGTGGATCTGGATCAATACGTTTGGACGGGTACAGACTACGTGCGACTGGACGAGCTGGACGAGGCGGAGCGAGGGGCGCGCGAAGGCGAGCGCAGCGCCGGCACCGCTGGAGACAATCCAGGCACCGGCGGGCAAGCTGATGCCCCCACCCCCAATACCGACGAGCGCGCGGGCGCCTAGCCAGATGAAGAGCCGATCAGCCGAGCGAGCGTGAGAGGCCTAGCAGCTGGCCCAGATGGAAGGTGGCCGTCGCTACGTCATCGCCGAGGTAGACACCGCCAATGCGCTGCTGCAGCTCGGGGTGACGCGCGAAGATGGGGCCATAGAAGCCAAAGTACGGCTTGGGGCCGTCAATCTGCGCGAGCGCGCGGGCCAGGCGGGCCAGCGTACGAATGCGCTGCGACGTGCTGATTGCCAACGAGATCATCGCTGGATGGCGCTGCCGCACCGTCTTGATCAGACCATCCGCGTTGACGTCCTGGCCGAGATAGATCACGCGCATTCCGGCGCCGCGCCAGGCGACGGCCAGCGTCAAGGCATCAATCTCACTCAGCTCGCGTGGGGCGCATCCCACGATCACCAGTGAGCCGTTGGGCTGTTCGGGCGTTTCGCGGAACGCCTGAAAGAGCACCCCGCGGACGTAATTCTCGGCGAACGCGCCTTCGGTGGTGCTGGCGAGATGCTGCGCCCACATCTCGCCGGTGCGCTGCAACGCCGGCTGCAACAGATTGACGGTGACGTTCTCGATGCCGCGGCCAGCCAGCGCCTCACGCAGGGTGCGGTCAGCGGCCACAGTGTCAAGATTGATGAACGCGCGCACCAGATCGCCTACCAGAGCGCGCGGGTCGCGTGCGCGCGGGGCCGAGGCCGCCGCCGCGGTGGTCGCGGGTCCGCCAGTCTGCCCCAGCCAGGTGTGATGCCCCCGCGTAGCGGCAGCCGGCTCCCACCCGGCGCTCGATCCCTGGCTCGAGGTCGAGATCTGCCCATGCCTCTGGCTCAACGGCTGCGTGCTTCCGACTTGAGACGACGGCCCCCACGCGTGGCTTACGCCGCTGGCGAACGAGGTGCCCGAACCCAGCGAGCCGGTACGAGACGACCCACGCCCCGGTGGCACCATAGACGGCATGCTGGCGAAGTCTTGCGGATTGAGTGGCCGCGTGACGGGCGGCACGCGGGCGCCTACTGGCGCCACCAGGCCGGCTGGCTGATGTCGTAGCAGAAGGGCGGCCGCGTCACCAGGTGTGGACCCGCGGAGAATCTGGTCACGAATCCAGAGCACAGCAATCAGGTCGCGCTCGGAATAGCGGCGCGGGGCACCCCGGCCATCGTCGCGTAGACGGCTGGGAGCAGGGATACCGAACTGTTGCTCCCAGCCGACCAGCACCATCGAGCGCACGCCGACAAGCTGCACAATGGTTGGCAGATCGTACTTCGGCTCGCCAGAGAAGGTTGCCAGGTTAGGTGGTGAGCCGCCGGGACGATCCCCGCCGCCACCGCCACCACCACCAGCTACCGTCGGATGCGTTCCGTCTGTCATCATGACGCTCCTCGTCATCCTGCACTGGGGTCAACGACACCACCATGGGATGACTGCGTTGGCGCTTTGGTCTTCTCACTTGAATGTATAGGCATCGTAGAGTGTACCAGGCGGAGGCAAACTATGTGCGAGAGTCGAGCGCTCCGCGCGGCGCATCTCACGCTAAACGCAGCCACGGGGCAAAAGGTAGCAAGTGCAGTGCCAGATCGCCGACCGCTTCGAGATGCCTCTGGTGCGCCCTTTAGCGTGCCATAAAGGCCCCCAGCGCCTCAAGCGAGGCGATCACGCGCTGCCATTCGCGCAGTGGGCCAGAGGACGTGCGCACCCCCGCTGGCACTCCTGCGCGGCCCGCCGAGCCAGCCATGGCAGCCGCGCGGGCCTGGGCGTATTGGGCGTGGGCCCAGGCTACGTCGCTCGCCAGCGAGGTATCGTCACGGGCATCGAGCGCGCGCAGCCGGGCAAGGCCCGGCAGCAGGCCTGGCGCGCGCTGATCGGCTTTGAGCAGCTGCTGGGGTATCAGATATCCCTGAAGGGTTGTGGTGAGCTCATCGAGACCCTGGTAGAGAACCGGCAGCGGCAGCGTGCCTGCTGGCGGAAGTGTATGCAGCGCCTGCAGGAGTGTCGCCAGATGCTCGGTGAGGGCGTCGAGCTGGCTCGCCAGATGGGCGGCGACCACATGGCGATACGCGTAGCCACAGCGGCGCAGCCACGGCTCTACCCGATCGCCCGGCGCGGTGATCGGCGGCAGCTCGGGCCACCACACATCGCCGCTGGCCGCAGCGGCGCGCAGGCCGGGGAATGCTGTCTCCAGTGCCGCGAGGAAGCTCTGAGTCGCGGCTTCGAGCGCGTTGCCGGCCGCGACCACGCGCCGCCCCCAGGCGTCGAGGTGTGTCAGAAAGATGGTGCCGCGCTCGCGCGTCGCCGCGCCAGATAGCGGGAAATCGCGTATGAGGCCCAGCAGAAATTCCGCCTCGACACCAACGGTGCCCAACGTTTGCACCAGGCCCGCCTGGACGAGCTCCGGCACGGCTGCCAGCCGCAATCCCGCCGCCAGTCGGCGCTCCCATGAAGCGCCGTGTCGCGCTGCAGCGGGCGCCGCGAGATCCACGTCCACGCTCACCGGGCGCGCCCCTCCCGCCAACGCCGATCCTCGCTGCCTCGGCCCCATCCGCCACCTCCTCGCGCCGTCGCTTCAAACAAGCGTGCATCCAAGCGAACGCGGAGAAAAACACCGCCAGATTCTACCCCAGCGCCCCAGGTCCGGCAACGCACTGGTACCGCTGTATCCCTCGCTACGGCTCAGCGCGCCGCTCGCGGGACATATGCGTTTGACATGGGCAATCTGAACTGGATATGATGCCGCTTGAGTGTCTCGCGTCACTGTTCGACGCCACGGCACTGGAAGGCAGCGATGCCCCATGAGCACCTCGACCACGCCCCCCATCACCAGGACGCTGCGCACACATGCCGACGACCTACGCGCGCGCCTGGCGGCATGCGACCCTGAGGGAAAAGCGCCCGAAGCGGGCAGCGACGCCGCGCTCTTCCTGGATGCACTCTGCGGTCTCTCGCCTGACCGGTACCTGCCGCGCTTCGATGCGTCGGGTCGCAGCCTGGCGGAACAAGACGGTCACCTCGAGCGCCGTCTGACGAGCCTGCGCGGATGGCAGGCGGCGCTCTCGCAGGCTGTGGATGAGCTATTGGCCACGCCGGAGGAGCGTGCCGAAGCGCAACGGTTCCTTGGCGAGCTGGCTACACAAGTTGTCGTCGCGCTCACGCTGGCCTTTCAGCGGGCCCACGCCCACACAGAAACCTCGCTGCGCGACGATGCCCGTCGCGGCACGACGCGGCTCGATGCCCTGCAGCGCATCAACTCGGCGGCCAATTCGACCCTCGACCTCGATCAGACGCTCGCGACCGCCGCGCAAGCCGTCGCGGAGGAGATGGACGCCGATCTCTGCGCGATCTTCCTCTTCGACGAGTTAACCCGCGAGCTTGCTCTGCGCGCCACCAATGGCCCCCTGCCGCGTGCCGGCCGACACTTCGTGCTGCCGCTGGGCGAGGGGTATTCGGGCAGGGTTGCCGAGCACGGCCATCCGCTGGTGCGCCTCGATGCCACGCTCGACGAGCGCTTCGCCAGCGAGGCCGGCGCCTACGCCGAGCTGTATCGCGGTCTGCTGGCCGTGCCGATCATCTTCTTCAATGGCGTCAAGCTGCAGGGAGTGATCGCCGTCCAGACCCGTGCGCCGCGCGAATTCAGCAAGATCGAGGAGCACTTTCTGGAGATCGTCGCCGGCCAGCTCGCCATGAACATCGAGAACGGCCGGCTCTACGAACAGACAGACGAAGAGCTGCGGCGGAAAGTGCACGAGCTGAGCACGCTGCACCACGTCTCGTCGCTGGTCACCTCCACGCTGGTGCTGGACAACGTGCTGCGTATCATCGTCGCCCAGGCGGTGCTGCTCAGCGGCGCCGACCGCTCGGTGCTCTTCGAGCTGGATGCCAAGACGCAGGTGCTGCGGGCAGTGGCCAGCCACGGCTTCGAGGCCTCGGAGATCAAGCAGGCGACGGTGGCGCGGGGGCAGTGCTGTGTGGGGCGGGTGGTGCTCGCCGGCGAGCCGAGCGCGAAAGTGGACTGCATGCGCCATGACGAGGGGTGTTTTCTGTACCGTCTGCCGCAGACGATCGGCGATCAGCACGCCGTGCTCTGCGCGCCGCTCAACACGGTGCATGGGCCGATTGGCGCGCTGTGTGTCTTCAGCAGCCAGCGCCACATGCTCGACGCTCACCAGCTTCAGCTCGTCGTGACGTTCGCCAACGTGGCCGCCATCGCCATGGAGAACGCGCGCCTCTTCACCGAGACGCGCCAGGGCTTGAAATCGAAAGAGGCGCTGCTGCGCGAGATGCACCACCGCGTCAAGGGCAACCTGGCGCAGGTCGCCTCGATCCTCAACATGCGGGCGCGGCGGACGACGAACCCGGAGACGCAGCAGAGCCTGGTGGAGGTGGTGGATCGCATCCAGGGCATCGCGGCCACCCACGACCTGCTCTCGACCAACCAGCTCGGCGTGGCGGCGGTGGACGACATCGCGCGCAAGATCGTCGGCATCGTGCGCGGCAATCTCGTGCCGCCGCACCAGACGCTGCACTTTGTCGTCGGGCCGGCGCCGATGCGCGTGCAGGGCGATCAGGCGACCACCTTCGCCATCATCCTCAACGAGCTGATCGCCAACGCCATCGAGCATGGCTTCGAGGGTCGCGAGCGCGGCGAGATCCGCATCAGCGCCACCGAGGCCAACGGCGAAGCGATCGTGCGCGTGGCCGACGACGGCCAGCCGTTGCCCGACGGCTTCTCTGTCGAGTCGTCGGCTGGCCTGGGCCTCCAGCTCGTGCGGGGGCTGGCTGCCAGCGATCTGCGTGGCTCGTTCGGCCTCTTCGAGGCGCGCGGCAACCCCGACCTTCAGCCCGATGCTGAACAGCGCACGGACGAGGTGGGGGAGGCGCATGGCGGGGCCAGCAGCGCGGGCGCCAAACGGCGCGAGGACGGCCAGCGCGAGGAGGACGACGCGCACCCGACCGACCACGGCGCCGAGGAACAGCGTTGGGTCGTCTCGGAGCTGCGCTTCCCGCTGACACCGGTCGAGCCGGCCGAGCCAGGCGCGCTGACCCGCGAGGCGATGTGACCGGCTTCACCTGCCGGTCGCCGTACGTCAGGAGCCCGCGGTGGTGGGGCGGCTGAGGTCTGGCGGGAGGTGGGCCGCGGCGGCATAGGCGGCGGCGACATTGTCGCTCGGCGCAAAGGTGTTCGCGATTGTCTGGGCAGCAGCAACCTTGGTATCTTCCCCCACATCGCTCCTGAAGCACACGAGCTGGGCATCTTCGATCAGGTCCTGCACCACGCGCTCCCAGCGGAAATAGGTGAGGGCGACCCAATCAATCTCTTCCGGGCTCAGGCCGTACCCCTCCCAAAAGGCGCCTGCCCGCGGCTCCCTGATGAAGATGAAATCGCGCTCTTTGGGCGCCAGCATCACCTCATCCCAATCAATCACACATACATGACCGGCAGGATCGCGCAGGAGATTGGCTGGATGCAGATCCGCGTGGCAGATGACGTACGGGAGCGCGTGTATGCGCGATCGAAGCACCGCCGCCAGCGTTTCCAGGGAGGTGACGATGGTGTGTATCGTGGACTGATGTTCTATCCACGTAGCGCGCACAGCGCGGGCAGATCCGCTTTCACTTTCACCGAGGCGCGCATGGGGGTGTTGGGAGTCAAAGGCGCGCACCCATCGCGCGTACGCCGTGGGATCAAAGGTCTCCGCCCGCGGCGGCGCGAAGCCTGCCAGCGCTTCTGGCGAAAGGCGGACCTGGTGAATGCGCTTGAAGAGCGCTCCGGCCTCGTTCCACTGCGCATCCGTCATCCCCGTCAAGCTGGTATCCCCTATGATCCAGGGGTAGACGATCGCGGTCCACTCCCCGCGCTCGCCCGCAAGCGTCGTCCACAAGGCGCCGCTCGTGGTGGGAACGGGCGCCACAACCGCCGCGATACCCTGCTGGCTGAGATAGCGCGGAACAAGACAGCTCGGCTCGTAGAGCGGCCTCGACGTGACTTTGAGCAGATAGGCCGCACCTCGCTCGCTCATCACCTGATAGACTCCCGCGCTGTAGTCGTGCCCGCGGGGCAGAAACTCCAGCGTCAGGGCGGCGAGGTCATAGTGCTCTCGCAGGCAGGCGCGCAGGCGCTCGATGGGGATATCGGGTGGCTCGCGCACAGCCGCTACTCTCCTCCCGCCTTAGCGGCTTGCCGCTTGCGCGCCTGTTGTGCGCCGGGGCGGCCGCCGAGCCAGCCCATCAGCGCGGCGATGCCCGCCACCAGCAGAAAGCTCGTCACGTTGGCTGCCAGCAGCACCGCTGGATTGGGCGCCGGCAGCGCCTGGGCGCCGGGCGTAGCCGTTGCGGTGACGGTGGCCGCATGGGTCGCGATGGCGGTCGCCGTGGCCTGCGCGGCGGCAGTGGCCGTCCCGGTCGCGCCGGGCGGCGGCGCAGGCGGGGCGCTGCTGGGCGAATACAGTGCCGAGAGCGCGGCATAGACGACGAAGGCGACCGCTCCGGCGACGGCGCCCATCCCAGGGCGCGCGGTTTCACGGCCCGCGAAGTAGCCCGCGGCCGAGAAGGCAAAGAGCAGCGCGAAGATGCCCAGGCAGAGCGACGAGAAGAGCGCGGGATTATCGAGGCTAGGCACGCCAGGGCCAAAGAGCGCCGTCGCCAGCCAGGTCAGCGCGAGGCGATCCAGCACGTAGATGCCCACGCCGACCAGCACGCCCCATTTCAGCGCCGCCCACATCGTTGCCGCTCCTGCCCACTTGTATCGTATCCATCCACCGCGCCCTGTGGCTGGTGGCACATTGCCTCATGCCGGCGCGCATCCCTGCGATTATAGCGCCCCAGCGCGGTGGTGCGCCCACGGCGTTCAGTATGCATGAGTCCCAGCGCATCGCCAGCTTGTGCGATGCGCTGGGGGTGCGCCGCACCCGACCCCACACCCTTTGCTCCAACTGAGATTTCGGTGTACCATGCACGATGGGTGCGGCATCGCCATCGTTGCCGGCCGCGCCGTGGAACAGCGTCGTTCGGCCCGCCTTCACGGTGCGGCCGTAGCCTATCATCATGAGGAGGCGGCGGCCCGCCCGGCCCCGTGCGGATGCCATGCGCTACTACAACTCCATCCTCGAGACCATCGGCCACACACCGCTCGTCAAGCTCAACGCCCTCGCCCGCGACGTGCAGCCGCTCGTCCTCGCCAAAGTCGAGTTCTTCAACCCTGGCGGCAGCGTCAAGGATCGCATCGGCGTCTCGATGATCGAGGCGGCCGAACAGGCGGGGCTGCTCAAGCCGGGCGCGACGATTGTTGAGCCGACCAGCGGCAACACCGGCACCGGCCTGGCGATTGCCGCCGCCGTCAAGGGCTACAAGTGCGTTTTCGTGATGACCGACAAGGTTTCAGAGGAGAAGCGCAGCCTGCTGCGCGCCTTCGGCGCCGAGGTGGTGATCTGCCCCTTCACCGCGCCATTCGATTCCCCTGAAAATTACCACAATGTCGCCGCGCGGCTGGCTCGCGAGCTGCCCAACGCCTTCAGCCCTGACCAGTACGCCAACCCCGCCAATCCGCGCTCGCACTATCGCGGCACCGGACCCGAGATCTGGGCGGATACCGACGGCAAGGTGACGGCGTTCGTCGCGGGCATTGGGACCGCCGGCACGATCATCGGCACCGCTCGCTATCTCAAAGAGCAGAATCCCAAGGTGCAGGTGATCGGCGCCGACCCCCCCGGCTCCGTCTTCTCTGGCGATACGCCTGGCGCATACAAGGTGGAGGGCATCGGCACCGACCACCTGCCCGCGAACTGGGATCCGTCGGTGGTGGACCAGGTCATCCGGGTAGACGACCGCACGTCGTTCCGGCTGGCCCAGCGCCTCACGCGCGAGGAGGGCATCTTCGCTGGCGGGAGCGCTGGCACGGCGCTGGGCGCGGCACTCGAATATGCCAGGGGCCGTGGGCCGGAAGAGGTGATCGTCGTGCTGATCCCCGACACCGGCCGGGGCTATCTCTCCAAGCTCTATGACGAGCGCTGGATGCGCGAGAACGGATTCTACGAGCCGCCCTCGCAGCCAACGCTGGCCGACGTGCTGGTGTTCCGGCGCCAGTCGGTATCGGAGGTGCCGCTGGTGGTGGGCGTGGGAGCCGACGAGCCTATCGCCGAGGCCATCGGTCAATTCCACCGCTACGGCATCTCGCAGCTGCCAGTCATGGAGGGCGAGCGCATCGTTGGCACGCTGACCGAGACGCAGATGCTGCAGCGCTTCGCGGCTGGCGAGCGCCTCAACGGGCAGCGCGTGCGCGACTGGCAAGGCCCGCCCATGCCGACACTGCCCGAGACCGCACTCGTGCGCGAGGCCTATACGCTGATGGCCGGCGGTCAGAACGCGGTAGCCGTGACGGCGCCGGAGGGCCTGCGCGGTGTCGTCTCGAAGAGCGATCTGATGGAGTTCTGGGCGCGCGGCGCACAGTCTGCGAACGCCCCTATCACTGGCGCCACGTAGCGCCAGGGAGCCAGCTCAATGCCCTCACCCACTGCCAGTCTCAGCCACATGCCTAAGCTGCCGCGCGCCGGGAGCGCGCTGCCAGGCGTTGCGCTGCCCAGCGCGGCGGGCCGCACCGTCCGCCTGTGGGACTACAAGCAGCGTCAGCCGCTGCTGCTGGCGTTCCTCCACGGCGCGGACTGCCCTGCCTGCCGAGCCTGGCTGGCCGGCCTCGCGCGCGCGCGCAGCCAGCTGGATGAGGCGCGCGCCGCGACGCTGATCGTCCTGCCGGAGCCGATCGAGCGCCTTCGCGCGCTCCAGGCCGCGCTCGATCTGCCGTTCATGCTGCTCAGCGACCAGGCGCGGGTGGCCGCCGCACGCTACCTTCCAGCCGGAGCAGCGGGCGTCGCGCTGTACGCCGCCGACCGCTACGGCCAGTGTCTGGACGCCTGGCACGGCCCCGACGCGGGCGCCTTTCCCGCGCTCGCCGCGCCGCTGGCCGACTTCGCGCTCGCTGAGCACGACGACTGCGCCTGCACGCTGCCGGCCTGGGCGCCGGAGTAGCGGGCCACACGTGCGCATGCCCTCCAACCTGGATGCCAGCGCAGAGGCCGCCCACCGTGAGAAGGCGACGGTGGCGCTGGCCTCTGTCGGCGCAGCCATCGGCCTCACCAGCATGAAGCTGGTGGTCGGCCTGCTCACCGGCAGTCTGGGTATCCTGGCTGAGGCCGCGCATTCCGGGTTGGATCTCGTGGCGGCGCTGATGACGCTCTTTGCCGTGCAAGTGTCGGACCGCCCGGCCGACCGCACGCACAGCTACGGCCACGCCAAGGTCGAAAACCTCTCGGCGCTGGCCGAATCAGGGCTGCTGCTCGTCACCGCGGCCTGGGTGATCTACGAAGCGCTGCGGCGCCTGTTCTTCGGCGAGGGTCACCTGGCGCTTTCGGTCTGGGCCTTTGTGGTGATGGCCATCTCGATTGTGGTGGATTTGACGCGCTCGCGCGCGCTGTTGCGTGTCGCGCGGCGGCTCGGCAGCCAGGCGCTAGAGGCCGACGCGCTGCACTTCGGCACCGACATCTGGAGCTCGGCGGTGGTCATCTTTGGGCTGACCGTGATTGCCATCGCGCGCTATTTCGGCTGGCCCGACTGGGTAGAGAAGGCCGATGCGCTCGCCGCGCTGGGCGTTTCGCTGATCGTCGGCAAGGTCAGCCTCCAGCTCGCCCGCGAAACGCTCGATGCGCTCACCGACCGCACGCCGGTCGCCGTGCTGGACCAGATCCAGCGCCGGGTCGGCGCGCTGGCCGGGGTGCTGGAGGTGGCGCGGGTGCGGGTGCGACGCTCTGGCAACAAGATCTTCGCCGACGTGGTGATCCTGGCCCCGCGCACCAACACGTTCGAGCAGACGCACGCGCTGAGCGAACAGGTCGAGGCGGCGGCGGCAGCAGCGGTCTGCCGGCTGCACCCGCAGGCCGAGGTGGATGTCGTCGTCCATGTGGAGCCGACGGCCGCACCGAGCGAGACCGTCATGCAGCAGATTCACTATCTCGCCGAGCAGCAGGGTATCCACGCGCACGACATTCGCGTGCGCGAGGTCGGCGGCCGCCTGGAGGCCGATTTCGACGTCGAGGTGCGGCCGGAGATGAATCTGCGCGAGGCACATGCCGCCGCCACACGCCTCGAAGAAGCTGTGCTGGCCGGCGACCGCCGCCTGGCGCGCGTCACCACGCACCTCGAGGCGCCGGTCGAGGCCGTGGTCGCGCGGCGCGATGTGACGGCTGATTATGCTGAGCTCGTTGCCCAGGTTCGTACGATCGCCGATCGCATTGCAGGGGCGGGCAGCGCCCACGACGTCCACCTCTACCGGCCGCGCGGTACGCCCCACGAAGCTCCCGATGGTGCGCGCGATCAGCTCGATCTCGTCCTGCACCTCACGTTCCGCCCCGAGACGCCCATCGCCGAGGCCCACCTGCATGCGGAAGAGATCGAGCGCGCTCTGCGGCAGCGCTTCCCTATGCTGGAATCGGTGGTGATCCACACTGAGCCAGAGGGCGCCTGACATGACGCACCGCCGCTGGCGCGCTCCTGCGCGATGACGGCACGCGCGGTCGTCCTAGCTTTGCGGCTTGAGACACCTAAGTCAGGCAACAGCAGCGCCTCATTTTCGGGCTTGCGTTCTTGTGCTATACTGGCCGCACGCCAGGAACGAGCAAGCGTCGCGGGACGTTGCCGCACGTACGATTCCCTCAGCATCCCGCTTGGCGAGAGCGGGTCCACCATGTGGGCGCACGTGCGGTCTCTTGTGTGAGATTCATCGGCAGTGCGACGTAGTACCTGGCGAGTCGGCATCTTATTGTGGGCAGCCGACACATGAAGTTTCGTCGGCTGCGGCCCCCCGCACGTGCGGGAATTGTGGTCTAGTTGCGGAGGAGTGCCAGTACATGCATGCATCGCGCAAGTTCTGGTCCGTTGTGGCAGCGCTCGGGGTTCTCGTCACCCTGGTGCTGACGGCTTGCGGACCGAGTGCCACCTCGGGAGGTGGAGGCAATACGCCGGTAAAGGGCGGCAATCTCATTGATGCCCTGTTCGAGGAGCCGGACACCTTGATGTCTGGTGTTACGTCCGAGACCTTCGCCGTCATGGTGGACCAGGCGCTGTGGGCGCCGTTGTTCTACGGCGACGCCACCGGCACGATCCAGGCCGGGCTTGCCACGCAGGTCCCTTCGACCAGCAATGGTGGGATCTCCGCCGACGGCACGACGTACACCATCAAGCTGAAGCCGGCGAAGTGGTCGGATGGCACCCCGCTGACCTCTGACGACGTGGTGTTCACGCTTCAACTGGAGATGAACCCCGCCTACGGGACGAAGAGCGCGCTGGATACCGCCAACATCGCCAGTGTCGCGAACCCTGACCCCAGCACCGTCGTCATCACGCTCAAGCACGTGGAGCCGCCGTTCCTGGCGCTCGGCCTGACCGATCCGGGCAACTTCAACCCGATGCCGAAGGCCGTCTACGGCACGATGGCGCCGGCCGACATCGCCAAGGTCTTCACGCCGTTGGTGACAAGCGGTCCGTTCAAGTTCGCCTCCGAGTCGGATCACGTCAAGGGCGACCACATCACGCTGGTTCGCAACGCCAACTACTTTGACGCGCCCAAGCCGTACCTTGACTCCGTGACGTTCAAGATCATCACCGACCAGAACACGATTCTCACGGCGCTGCAGTCCGGCACGGTCCACACTGGGTGGGACCTCGACATTGACAAGCTGTCCAGCTACCGCGCGATTCAGGGCTACACCCAAGGTCAGGATGCGGCGGCCGCCAGCTGGGAGGGGCTGTTCATGAACACCTCCAATCCCATCCTGGCCGACGTCAATGTTCGCAAGGCGATCATGATGGGCCTCAAGCTTGACGACATCCGCGCCCTGTGGCACGGCGTCGCCAAGGAGACCTGCGACGACGCGACCGGCTCGTTCGGGCATGACCAGCAGCTCGTTCCGTGCTACAAGTACGATCCGACGGCTGCCGGCCAATTGCTGGATTCGGCCGGATGGGCGATGGGCTCGGACGGCTTCCGCCACAAGGGCGGCAAGACGCTCGAGGTCCGCTATACGACGACCTCCAGCAAGACCTATCGCGTGCAGGCCCAGCAGATCGCGAAGCAAGACCTGGCGCAGATCGGCATCAAGATTGACATCGTCGGTCAGACCGCCGACCAGTACTTCGGCTCGACGCTGTACAACTACGCCGACTACGACCTGGCCGAGTTCGCCAGCAGCACGGGCTACGACCCGGACGACCACTCGTACTTCCAGTGCGACCAGCTCACCAGCGCCCCGGGTGGCTTCAACGTCAGCCACTACTGCAACCCGCAGGTGGACGCGCAGTACAAGATCGAGCTGTCGAATCCCGATCAGGCCGCCCGCAAGGCTGCCTTCACCGCGATTCACACCCAGCTCGCCCAAGATGTGCCGGTGATCTGGCTCTACTCGTATCCCGACCTCTCCATGCACAAGAACACCGTCCACAACTACAACACGGCCTCGACCGGCGAGACGTGGAACATTTGGGAGTGGTGGTGCACGGGCGGCAAGTGCTAGTGGCCTAGATAGGTCAACGGCGCTGCGCCGAGAACAGTACGTTCCGAGGGCGTGCGGTGTCTGGTAACGGACGTCCTCGGACGGGGGTTAGCGGCGGTTCGTGACGAGAGCCGCCGCTTTCTCTTGCCGGCAGTCCACTTCTGCGGTATGGTATCTAACACTTCCGCGCCCACTCCGCATGTGCGGTTCACATCGTACGTTCGGGGACCGTGCGGCAAGTAGCGCGGCTGCCACGGCCGCTTCACACCAGCGAGCGCTGAGAAGCGAACCGGAGGAAGAGGTCCAGACATGAGACGCTACGTCATTCGACGGCTGATACAAGCGGTCGCGATGCTTTTTGTGATGTCTATCGTCTTCTTCTTGCTCATCCATGCTATCCCGGGCGGTCCTGACCGGGTGCTCTTCAATCCGAAACTGCCTCCCTCGGTTCGCATACAACTGAGGATCCAGTATGGGCTGGATCAGCCACTCTACATCCAGTACTGGAACTGGATATCGCACGTGCTGCAGGGCAACTTCGGCGATTCCTTCGTTGATCACCAGCCGGTCATGTCTGATATCGGCGCCCGCGCACCTGCCACGATTGAGCTGTTTGTCGTGGGCCTGCTCTTCGCACTGGTCGTCGCCATCTTGCTCGGCGTCTTCTCGGCCGTGCGCCAGTACTCGCTCACCGATTATGTGGTGACGGTGCTCACCTACTTCGGCATCGCCATGCCGGTCTTCTTCTTCGGCCTCGTGCTGCAGGAGATCTTCGCCGTCCAGTTGGGCTGGTTCCCCGATCTTGGGCGTGCATCGGTGGATCAAACGGGCTTCACGGCGCTGGAGGTATTCGAAGACTACGCGCTGCATCTCGTACTGCCGGTCTTCATGTTCTCCCTGCTGTTCATCGCCGGATGGAGCCGCTACCTGCGCTCCAGCATGCTCGACGTGGTCAAGCAGGACTACATCCGCACGGCACGCGCGAAAGGGCTCAGCTCACGCATCGTGTTCTTCCGCCATGCCTTGCGCAACGCCCTGATTCCGCTCGTCACCCAGGTCGCCATTGACTTCGGCGGCATCGCTGCCGGCGCGGTCATCACCGAGACGATCTTCGCCTGGCCCGGTATGGGGCAGCTCTTCCTCTCGTCGCTGACGAACCGCGACTATCCCGTCATCTTGGCGATGCTGACCTTTATCACCGCATCCGTCATCATCGCCAATCTGATCGCGGATGTCCTCTACGGCGTGATTGATCCGCGTATTCGCTTCTCCTGACGCGCTGAACGCGCAGAGGCATGCCGAAAGGAGACCCTGGCATGGCAACGATACAGTCGAATCAGGCACCAACAGCGGGCGCACTCGAGCTGACGCCGGAGCTGGCGCGGAAGCGACGCAGCCAGGGCCGTATCATCCTGGATCGGTTCCTGCGCAACAGGGTGGCTGTCGGCGGGCTGGTGGTTCTTTTGCTGATGGTGTTGGCGGCGATCTTTGCGCCCTTCATCAGCCACTACGACCCCGATCAGTACAACATTGCCCTTCAGACCGCTCCTCCCTCGGCCGCACATATCCTCGGCAATGATGATCTTGGCCGCGATGAGTTGACCAGGCTGCTCTACGGGGCGCGTACCTCGCTGACCATCGGGATTACGTCAATGCTCGTCATGGTGGCCATTGGCGTGCTGGTGGGAGCGGTCGCGGGCTTTTATGGCGGATGGATTGACAACCTCCTGATGCGCATCACCGATGGGTTCCTGGCGGTCCCGTTCTTGATCTGGCTCTTTACGGTGGCCGGCATCTTCTCCAACGGCTCGGTGAAGGACATCGTCATCATCATCGCCGTCTTCTCATGGCCCATTACCGCACGCATCGTGCGCGGCGAGTTCTTAGGCTTGAAAGAGCGTGAGTTCTTGCTGGCGGCACGAACGCTCGGAGCCAGCGACGCGCGCCTCATGTTCTGGCACATCCTGCCGAACGCTATCGGCCCGATCACGGTGGTCGCCACGCTCGGCGTTGGACAGAACATCATCGCCGAGTCAATCCTGAGCTTCTTCGGCTTTGGACTTCAGAAGCCAACCTCAAGCTGGGGCACGATGCTCAACGACTCACAGGCCTACATCACCAGCGCCCCGATCCTGGTCTGGGCGCCGGGCATCGCGATTTTGATCACTGTGCTGTGCTTCAACCTGATTGGCGACGGGATGCGGGACGCGCTGGATCCGTACATGACAGAGCGTTAACCGGAACGGCTGCCATGCAGGTCGGCGTGAGAGGAGACGCGTTTGGGCAAGCTGCTTGAGGTCAAAGACCTCAAAGTTCAGTTCCGCACCCGCGAGGGTGCCATCCATGCGGTAGATGGGATCTCGTTTGAGCTGGAGGAAGGCGAGGCGCTGGGCATCGTCGGCGAGAGCGGCTCGGGCAAGAGCGTAACCTCGCTGTCAATCCTGCGGCTGCTGCCGATGCCCCCGGCTGAGATCGTGGATGGCTCGATCACGTTCGCGGATCAAGAACTGTTGGAGCTTTCCGAGAGCGAGATGCGCAAGATTCGCGGTCATGAGATCGCGATGATCTTCCAGGATCCGATGACGAGCCTCAACCCTGTGCTCACCGTCGAGCGCCAGATCATCGAGCCGATTCAGCTCCACCTGGGTCTGAACCGCAGCGAGGCGCACGCCCGCGCGCGCGCGCTGCTGGAGGCGGTGGGCATCCCCGATCCCGAGCGCCGTCTGCGCTCGTATCCGCACCAGTTCTCTGGCGGCATGCGCCAGCGTGTGATGATCGCGATCGCCATCGCCGCCAACCCCAAGCTCTTGATCGCCGACGAGCCAACCACCGCACTCGACGTGACGGTCCAGGCGCAGATTCTGGAGCTCATCAACCGGCTGCGGCGCGACCTGGGCACCTCGGTGATCCTCATCACCCACGATTTGGGCGTGGTGGCCGGCATGACAGACCGCATCAACGTGATGTATGCCGGCAAGATTGCCGAGACCGCCAACACCGACGAGCTCTTCGCCAACCCGCGTCACCCCTATACGCTCGGCCTGCTGAGCGCCGTGCCGCGCCTCGATGAGGAGGCCGGCGGCGATCTCAACACGATTCCTGGCTCACCGCCCGACCAGCTTCATCCGATCGAGGGCTGCCCGTTCCAGCCGCGTTGCCCCTTCGTGCTGCCCAAGTGCAAAGACTATCCGCCCGCCCTGCGTGTCGGCCCCAACCACATCGCCTATTGTTGGGTGGATGTGACTGACCCGGCGGAGCAGGAGCGCGCGATAGCACGCGGTTTCATCCCCTTGCGCGAGATCGGCGGGCTGCGACAAGGGTCGCCGGCGAGCACCGGCACCGGCTCGCCATCCAACGGCTGATCGCCCCGTGGTCTTTGAGAGGAGCATACGATGATTTCCCCAGAGGTACACGCCGCGACCACCGCCACCGACGAACTGCTGCGGCTGGATAACCTGGTGATGCATTTCCCCATCACCCAGGGCATCCTCGTCCAGCGTCAGATCGGTGCTGTCAAAGCGGTAGATGGCGTCTCGCTGACCGTCAAGCGCGGTGCGACGCTTGGCCTGGTCGGCGAGAGCGGCTCGGGCAAGTCAACAATCGGCCGCTGCATCGTGCGCCTCTACAAGCCGACGTCCGGCCACATCTTCTTCGAGCAGAATGATCTCGCGGAGGCAGAGGGCGGTGATCTCCGTAATCTGCGCCGGCGCGTCCAGATGATCTTCCAGGATCCGTACGCTTCGCTCAACCCGCGCTTCGCGGTCGGCAGTCTGATCGCCGAGCCGATGAAGATTCATAAGATGGGTAGCTCGAAGGAGATCCGCGACCGCACCGAGCAGCTGCTCGAGATCGTCGGCCTCAACCGGCGGTTTGTTGACCGCTATCCACACGAGTTCAGCGGCGGCCAGCGCCAGCGCATCGCCGTCGCCCGGGCTATCGCCATCAATCCTGAGTTCATCATCGCCGATGAGCCGGTCAGCGCGCTAGACGTCTCGATTCGCGCGCAGATCCTCAATCTGATGGATCGCTTGCAGCAGCAGTTCGGTTTGACCTACCTCTTCATCTCCCACGACCTCAGCGTCGTCCGCCATGTGGCCGATCGCATCGCGGTGATGTATCTCGGCAAGATCATGGAAGTCGCCGACGGCGAGGAGATTTACACCAATCCCCTGCATCCCTACGCCGCCGCGCTGCTCTCGGCGGTGCCGATCCCCAACCCGCGCATCGAGAAGCAGCGCAAGCGCATCATCCTCAAGGGCGACCTGCCCAGCCCCGTCAACATCCCGTCGGGCTGCCGCTTCCATACGCGCTGCCCAATCGCGCAGGAGATCTGCCGCCAGGTCGAGCCGCCGCTTGAAGATAAGACGGGCTCCGGCCACCTCGCCGCCTGCCACTTCTCGGACCGTGTCGGGTCGCTGGCCGCTGGCGGGAGCGTAGAGGGCATGGGGACGCTCTAGCGGGAATCCATTGCCGCGCGCTTGCGGGCCAGCAGCTCGCCCAGCGCGCGGTTGGTGAGGAGTTGGGCGCCATCGGCCAGCATGCGCTCGCCCTCCTGCTGGCGAGCGTCGAAGTGCTCGCGATAGGTGCCGGGATACTGCATCCACACGGGCCGTAACCCGTATGCGCGCACGAAGGCGATCAGCTCGTGGGTACCTTCCGCGCCGAGCTGATCTGAGAGCACGTGGTACATACGGTCGCCGCGGTGCACGCCAGCGCGCAACCAGTGGCGCGTCGCGCGCGCCGCGTGGATCACGATCGCCATAGCCGGCCTTCCCGCCCTACTCTAGTACCGCAGAAGCGCGAATACGTCCTGGCCTGGCAGCCGTGCCCGCCCGTTCAGATCCACCAGCTCGATCAGGAAGGCCAGCGAGACCACCTGCGCGCCAAGCTGCTCGATCAGCTTGACGGTGCCGGCCGTCGTGCCGCCGGTCGCCAGCAGATCGTCCACCACCAGCACCCGCTGGCCTGGCCGCACGGCATCGGTGTGGATCTCTAGCACGTTCGAGCCATACTCCAGGTCGTACTCGACGGTGATCGTCTCGGACGGCAGCTTGCCCTTCTTGCGCACCGGCACGAAGCCCGTCCCCAGCAGATAGGCCAGCGGGGTGCCGAAGATGAAGCCGCGCGACTCGATGCCGACCACCTGGTCAACCCCCGCCCCACGATAGCGTTCGGCCATCGTTTCGATGGCGAAGCGCAGCGCTGGCCCATGCTGCAGAAGCGGCGTGATATCGCGGAAGAGGATGCCGGGCTGAGGGTAATCAGGGATGCTGCGGATGTACTGCTTGAGCCAGGCCGTCTGGCTGGGCGAAAGCGGGCTGGCCAGCGTCGAGCGGGCGGATGAGGATAGATCGGACATCGGGAGACTCTCCTGTGGCGAGAGGCGGCGCGTCATCGAGCGAGCGTACCCGCAGGGCAGTATATCATGTGACAGGCGCACACGAACGCCGGCCGCTTGACAGCTTGGCGCTTCCTCCCATATAGTGATGGGAACTGACACTATGTGCCACTTGCCGGCGTGCGCGGCGGAGCGGAAGGACAGATATCATGCGAGCAGCTATCCTGCGCGCAGCGGGACTCATCCTCTCCAATCGCACGTACCTCATACTGTGCCTCTGGGCATACTGCTTTGTAGCCCCACGGAGGATGACATACCGTGAATCCATGGGAAGTCGTCCTGATCGGCACCTTCGGCGTGGTCAGCCTAGGGCTTGGAATCCTTATCGGACTCCTTTTGACCAGGTCGCGTCACTCGGAAGAGCTGCGTCAGGAAAAGGAAAGCTTCGAGGCGCGCCTCGTGGCCCTGCAGCAAGAGCAGGCCGCGGCGCTGCGCGAACAGAAAGAAGAGAGTGCCCGTACGCGGGCCGCCATCGAGACCGAAGTCCGCGAGCGCCGCGCCGAGATCAAGCGCCAGGAGCAGCGGCTCAACCAGAAAGAGGAGGCACTCGACCGCAAGACCGACGCCCTGGAGCGCCGCGAACACCAGTTGGCCGAGCGAACCGCTGAGGTCGAGAGCCTCAAGGCGCAGCTCGAAGATCTGCGCTCGCGCCGCGTCCTCGCGCTGGAGCAAGCCGCGCAGATGACGCAGCAGCAGGCGCGTGAGGAGCTGATCCAGGCGGTGGAGGAGACGGCGCAGCGCGACGCAACTCGCCGCTCCCGCGAGATCGAGGCGCGCGCGCGTGACGAGGCCGAGGCGCGCGCGCGGGAGATCATCACCCTCGCCATCCAGCGCTGTGCCTCGGACCAGGTCTCCGACGTCACCATCTCGGTCGTCCCGCTGCCCAATGACGAGATGAAGGGCCGCATCATCGGCCGCGAGGGGCGCAATATCCGCGCCCTGGAAGCGGCGACCGGCGTGGATCTGATCATTGATGACACGCCCGAGGCGGTCATCCTCTCCGGCTTCGATCCGGTGCGCCGCGAGATCGCGCGCATCGCCCTGACCCGGCTGATTATTGACGGGCGCATTCATCCGGCACGTATCGAAGAGGTGGTCGCCAAGGCGCAGCAGGAGATCGAGAACGTGGTGCGGGAGGAGGGCGAGCGCGCCTGCGCAGAGGCCAACGTCAGCAATCTGCCGCCGGAGCTGGTCAAGCTGATCGGGCGGCTCCACTTCCGCAGCAGCTACGGCCAGAATGTGCTGAACCACTCGATCGAGGTCTCTGTGCTGGCGGCGACGATTGCCGCCGAGCTGGGCGCCGACGTGGGTGTCTGCAAGGTAGCGGGGCTGCTGCACGACCTGGGCAAAGCGATTGACCAGGAGGTGGAGGGACCGCACATGCTCATCAGCGGCGAGATTGCCCGCCGCTTCAACCGCTCGCCCAAGATCATCCACGCCATCGTCGCCCACCACGCCACCGACACCGAGCCGCAGTCGCTAGAGGCCGCCATCGTCCAGGCTGCCGACGCCATCTCGGCCGCGCGCCCCGGCGCGCGCCGCGAGACGATTGACCTCTATATCCGGCGGCTCGAAACGCTGGAGAGCATCGCCAACTCGTTCACCGGCGTCGAGAAGTCGTTCGCCATCCAGGCTGGGCGCGAAGTGCGCATCATCGTCAAGCCCGAGGAGGTGGACGAGATCGCCGCCCACCATCTGGCCCGCGAGGTGGCCCGCAAGATCGAAGAGAACATGGACTACCCCGGCCAGATCAAGGTCTGTGTGGTCCGCGAAACGCGGTCGGTGGATTATGCCAAGTAGCGCCGCGGTGGTCGCCAGCACGGTGGACCTGCACACGCACTCGACTGCCTCCGATGGACTCCACCCACCGCAGGAGCTGGTGCGCCTGGCGCATGAGGCGGGCCTGGAGGTGATCGGCCTGGCGGACCACGACACCACCGCTGGGCTGGCCGCGGCGAGAGCCGAGGGTGAGCGGGTCGGCGTCCGGGTGATTCCGGCCATCGAGATCAACACCGATCTGGCTGACAAGCGCGGCGAGGCGCACATGCTCGGCTACCTGATGGATTTCGAGCAGCCCGCCTTCCAGGCCAGCCTGACGGCGCTGCGCGAGGCGCGCGCGCGGCGCGGCGAGCGCATGGTGGAGCAGCTGCGCGCGCTGGGAATGGACGTGACGTGGGAGCGTGTGCGCGAGCTGGCTGGCGGCGCCGTGGGCCGCCCGCACATCGCCCGCGCGCTGATGGAGAAGGGCTACGCGAGCAGCGTTTCCGATGCCTTCGACCGCTTCATCGGACCTGGCCGGCCGGCCTACATCCCGCGCTACAAGCTGACCCCAGAGGACGCCGTGCGCCTGATTCGCAGTGTGCGGGGCGTGCCGGTGCTCGCCCATCCCACCTACATCCAGGGCCTGGAAGATTGGCTGCTGCCGTCGCTGGTTGCCGCGGGCATGCAGGGGCTGGAATGCTACTACGGCCAGTACGACGAGGCGACTGTCGAGCGGCTGCTACGGCTGGCCGACGCGCACGGGCTGCTCGCCACTGGCGGCAGCGACTACCACGGCCCGAACATGCACCCAACACCGCTGGGCGGGCGCTATGTCCCGCTGGAGGCGGTCGAGCGTCTGCGCGCCCAGGCCGCCGCCAATCACGCGCAGCCCGCGCCGAGCTTCACCCTGCCCGAGCCGCGGCAGGGGTAGGGGAGACGACGAACGCAGAGTCTGCTGGTTCTTCAGCGTGATTGATGTGGCGGGCCTGCTCACCGATGCGCCGCAGCCGCGTCGGTACTGGTTCGACATGAAGCGGCGCATCGAGGATGAGGGTTTTGTTGAAGTGTTGGCAAAATGCCGACAGTTGAATATCGTACGGCTCGGAAGACTCGGTGGGGCGGCGCCAGCGCCGCCCCCTGTTCGATACGCGACAGCGGCGTGCGTGGCTAGCGCTGGACGAGCACGTAGCCGTTGCCGTCCTGGTCCTCGAAGAGCGCCTGCATCATGCCCCACGGCTGCATGGTGGGCGCCTCGGTGAAGTGGACGCCCCTGCCGGAAAGTTGCTCGTAGGTCGCCTGGATGTCGTCGCAGGCTAGCACCAGTCCGGTGAAGTGGCCTGGGCCCGTCTCCGCGCCGGTGCCATAGCCCTTGGCCAGCACGATGCCGGTCTGCGCGCCGGGCAGCCCAACCGTCAGCCAGCGTAGACCTTCGCCCATCGGCTGATCGGCGGTCTTCTCGAAGCCGAGCTTGCTGGTATAGAAATCGAGCGCCTGTTCCTGGTCGCTGACCTGTACGGTCGTCGTGCTGATGTATGTGAGGCCCATTGTCGAGTTGTCTCCTCTCGTCTCATGCGCCGCGCGTCGCCAGCCGCTCCAGCAGCGCCGGAAGCTGCTCGCGCAGCAGTTTGGAGTCCCAGCCCGAGGCCAGGATGTCGCGAATGGTCAGTCCAGCCGGACCACCGGCGGCGAAGCCGGTGTGCTCCAGCCGCAGCCGCGTGCCCTCGGCCAGTGGCTCCAATGTGAAGGTGACCAGCGTATCGAGCAGCCCGTCGCCACCACGCCAGGTGTAGGCCACGCGATGCGGCTCGTCCAGCTCCGTCACCCGGCAGTGAACGACGCCGTTCCAGCCCTCCTGCGGAACCGCGCGGAAGGTGAACGCATGCCCCAGACGCGGCTCGAAGTCGTTTGGCATCAGCCAGGCGGCCAGCGCCTCGCGACTGGTCAGTGCGCGCCACACGCGCTCGACGGGGTGGGGATAGACCATCTCGATCACGATTGCGTCATCGCTCATCGTCGTGTCTCATCCTCCTGCTCTAGATACTCGCCTAGCGCAGCGAGCCGCTCCTGCCAGAAGCGCTCGTACTTGCGCAGCCACTCGCGCACCTCGCGCAGCCGTTCCGCGCGCAGCCGGTAGAGCCGCTCGCGTCCCGCCTGCCGCTCGTCCACCAGCCCAGCCTCGCGCAGCACCCGCAGATGTTGCGAGACCGCCGGCCGCGACATCGTCTCGACAAACGGCGCGGCCAGCGTGCTCACCGGCAGCTCACCTGCCACCAGATGATCGAGCAGCGCCCGCCGCACCGGATGGGCGATGGCGGCGAAGACGCCATCGTTGCCCGCATCGAACGTGTCTTCCTGCACGTGCTCCCTTTCCGCGCCGTCCGCTGCCGCCGCGTGAGACCACCGGCGCCGGCGCCTACGCCCCCGATCATGCGTAAGAAAACACTTACGAGTCAAGATTCTGATGCGGAGTGGCGGATCCGGAAACGGTCGCGGCATGTGGGGCGAGTGCGGCGGATATAATCTGGAAGCGCCGTCCGCGAGCGGAGCGACGCGCGGGGCGGAGGAACGCGGAGAGCAGGAGCGCGGCTGATGAGTGCCACAGATGAGAAGAACGACGACGACGCGATGCGCGAGCGCTTCCTGCGCGCTTGTCGCCGCGAGCCGGTGGACCGCACACCGGTGTGGTTCATGCGCCAGGCAGGCCGTGCACTGCCTGAATACCGCGCGCTGAAGGGGCACCGCTCGCTGCTAGAGATCGCGCGGCAGCCGGAGCTGGCGGCCGAGATCACGCTTCAGCCGGTGCGGCGGCTCGGCGTGGACGCGGCGATTCTCTACGCCGACATCATGTCGCCGCTGGTGGCGATTGGCGTGGAGATCGAGATCGTCGAGGGGCGCGGCCCCGTCATCGGCCATCCCATCGCCGCGGAGAGCGACCTCGCCGCGCTACGCCCGCTGGAGCCGGAGGCCGACCTGGCGCACGTGACGGAGACGATTCGCCTGCTGCGGCGCGAGCTGGCCGCCTCCGGCACGCCGCTGATTGGCTTCGCCGGCGCGCCCTTCACGCTCGCCAGTTATCTGATCGAGGGACACGCGACGCGCGACTTCGCTCGCACCAAGGCGCTGCTGAGCAGTGAGCCAGCGCTCTGGCACGCGCTGATGGAGCGCCTGGCGACGCTGACCATCGGCTATGCGCAGGCGCAGATCACGGCTGGCGTGCAGGCCTTCCAGCTCTTCGATAGCTGGATCGGCGCGCTGAGCCCGGAGGAGTACGTGATCGCCATCCAGCCGCATGTCGCGCGCATCTTCCGCGAGCTGGCGGCCACCACGCCGCGCGTGCCTCTGATCCACTTCGGCACCGGCACGCAGTGGCTGTTGGAGCCGATGGCCGCGGCGGGCGGGGATGTCTTCGGGCTGGACTGGCATACGCCGCTCGACGAAGGCTGGCGCCGAGTCGGCGGACCGGAGCGCATCGCCATCCAGGGCAATCTCGATCCGCACGTGCTGCTCGAGCCCTGGGAGACGGTGCGGCCGACCGCCGAGGACGTGCTGCGCCGCGCCGGTGGTCACCCCGGCCACATCTTCAACCTGGGCCACGGCATCCTGCCCCAGACGCCGGCCGAGTCGCTGGAACGGCTGGTGGCGTTCGTGCACGAGTGGAATCCGGAGAGTGTGGCATGAGTGCGACGTACCGGTACTTTGCAGAGCCACATGCCTTCGCTCACTATAGCCCGATGCCACGTCGCTGCAACGTGTGCGGTCGCGTGGCCCTCGGCTACCATGGGCCGTTTGCGGGGGCCGGCACGGGGCACATTGAGTTTGTGTGCGACGACTGTTTGGCCTCGGGGAGGCTTGCAGAGCTTGGCGCGAGCCTGAACGAGGGGGACGCCGAGGCGCTGGAGGAGCAGCTACGCGTGCTTCATCCCGAGCTTGCCGAAGATGAGATCGCGCGACTCGTGCACGAACGCAGCGCGGAGTTGGAGCAACGAACGCCGGCGATGGTCACCTGGCAGGGGTTCTTCTGGCCGGCGCATCACGGCGACTACTGCCGCTATATCAAGGAGGTTGGCCAGCGTGATCTCGTCACGCTGGCGCCAGATGGCGATGGGTTCGCCTACTTCCGGGCCTGCTGTCGGAATTTGTACGGTGCCGAGCACGCACGGGAAGTGTGGGAGTCCATGCGCCCGGATGCGCCTCGTGACAGCCGGACCGCCTACTCCACAGGCTTCTACCTGTTTCAGTGTCTTACCTGTGGGACTCACATCATCATGTGGGATGCCGATTAACTGGCGGAAGCGGCACCCCCTGTCAAACACACGGCACGCGGGTGTACACTCACGCTAACTGGTGACGCGACCGCTACTGGTACGGTCGCCGTCGTTGGAGAAAGAGGTAGCAGACGATGTCGGCAGATACGAAGACACTGGCGGCTGAGCTGGTCGAGACGACGCGGGCCCTGGCGCACAGCGGCGTGCTCTCGCTCTCGGGCCACGGCAACCTTAGCATCCGCGTGCCCGGCCGCGACGAGATGCTCTACACGGCAGCGGGCTCGCTGAACGACTTCACCGAGGCGGGCGTCGCGCGGCTGCGGCTGGACGGCACGGTGCTCGAAGGCGAGGTGCCGCCGATGGCGGCCGCCGTCATCGCCATGCACACCGCGATCTACCAGGAGCGCCCAGACACTGGCTGCGTGCTGCATACCCATTCGCCCTTCGCGACCGCCTTCGCCGTTGCCAACCGCCCGATTGAAGGCTGGACGGAGGCATTTGGCATTTTCGGGTTGGAGGATGGCGTGCCGCTGGCGGCGTACGGTCCGCGCGGTTCCGAGCAGGCCGTCGCCAACATCCGGTCGGCGCTCAGCGCCAAGACGCAAGCCGTGCTGCTGGCCAACCACGGCATCCTGTGCTTCCACGCCTCGCCAGCCATGGCGGTGCAGATGAACGTGATCGTCGAAGAGGCTGCGCAAGCGGCAATCTACGCCGGCTCGATCGGCGGAGCGCGGGTGGTGCCGCCGGAGCTGCTGCACGCCTCGAAGGCGCGGGCCGACGCGTTCGAGGCCGCCGGGGCGCAGCGCGGCTGAGCGCGCGGGCAATGGGAGCACATATCGCCATCGCCGCTCACGACCATCGCGATCTGAGAGAGCCGCGGTCTGGCGCCGTGCGACGTCGAACGGACAGCTATCGGAGCTGAACCGCGCCGCGCGGGCGGTTATCTATGCCGTGAAGTGCGCAGCCGCCGAGCACCGCGACGGTTCGATATCGCACAGAACGGCACATAAGGTGCTATCCTCCTAGCGGCGGCGCTCGCCAGCGCTCGCAAACAGGCGGCGAGCGTCTGGGCAATGGCCGGTGGGAGGAGATGGGCGATGACGACGGATGCACGGGAGCAGTCCGCCGAGCATGACGCGGGCTGGCCGGCGACTCCTCCCACGGGTGCGGAGGTAGATGCGAGCGCGGACAGCGGCATCGCCGGGAGCAGTATGGGGCGACGCGCACTGTTGCCGGCGCGGCTGCCGTTGCTGGCGCTGGTGTTCATCGCAGGGGTAGTGTCGCTCGCCATCGAGATGTGCGGGCCGCGGCTGATGGCGCCGTATTTTGGCACCTCACAGATCATCTGGGCGACCCAAATTGGCTTCACCCTGATCTATCTCTCGCTCGGCTACTACATCGGCGGGCGCGTCGCGGACCGCTACCCGCGGCCAGAGGTCATCTGCGGCATCACGGCGGTGGCGGCGGCGGCGACGGGGCTGATTCCGATCATCAGCCGGCCTGTGCTCGATTGGTCGGTTGGCGGCCTGACCAACGCGAATTCGAGCGTCTTCGTCGGCGCGCTGATCGCGGTCAATCTGCTCTTTGCGGTGCCGACGATCTTGCTCGGCATGGTCTCGCCGTACGCCATCCGGCTGACGGTGGAGCGCATTGGCAGCGCGGGCCGCAGTGCGGGCAGCCTCTACGCGCTCTCGACGGTCGGCAGCATCATCGGCGCGTTCCTCCCGGTGCTGGTGCTGATTCCAGCGTGGGGCGTGCGCAATACGCTCTATGCCGCGTGCCTGGTGCTGCTGATAACGTCGTTCTGGGGGCTGCGGCTGCGCGGGCGGATGGCGGGCGTGCTGCTGGTGGCGGTGCTGGCCGTGCCGATGCTGGCGCAGGGGCCGCTCAAGTCGCGGCCGGGGCTGATCTACGAGCAGGAGTCGCTCTATAACTACATCCAAGTCGTGCGCGGGCCGGACGGCACGAACAACCTCATCCTCAACGAGGGGGCAGGCGCGATCCACTCGAAGTACAATCCCGACCGGGTGCTCTTCGGGCCGTCGTGGTACGCGGAGTATCTGCTGATGGCGCCCTATTTCAACGCCGGCTTTACGCCCGATCAGCTGCACCGCATCGCGATCATCGGGCTGGCCGGTGGGACGATTGCGCGGCAGTTCACGGCAGCCTACGGGCAGATTCCCATTGACGGGGTAGAGATTGATCCGGCGATCGTGGACGTGGGACGCAAGTACTTTGGGATGAATGAGCCGGACCTGCACGTCTATGTGGGCGACGGGCGGACCTTCATGCGGACGACGGCGCAGACCTACGACGTGGTGGCGGTGGATGCCTTCCAGCAGCCGTATATGCCGTTCCAGCTCACCACGCGCGAGTTCTTCGAGGAGATCAAAGCGCACCTATCGCCCACCGGCGTGGTGACGGTGACGACCGGGCACACCTGCACAGATTACCGGCTGGTGCAGGCGTTTGTGAACACGCTCGCCCAGGTCTTCCCCAGTGTCTACACGTTCGACGTCGCGGACACGTTCAATACCGAGGTGGTGGCGACGATGCGGCCGACCACACTCGCGACCTTCCAACAGAATCTCCAGGCCATTCCGCCGGGGACGATGCTGGGGACCGTCGCCGCGGAGACGCTGCCGGTGATGAAGGCGTCCGCACCAGAGCGCGGCGGGATCGTCTTCACCGACGACCGCGCGCCGGTCGAGCAGCTCACCGATCAGCTCATTCTCAACTATATCCGGTGCAAATGAGCAGACGAAGAACTCGGCCTTGACACCCCATGTGTGCGGTGATATACTTTTATCTTGCCGGGTTTTCTCGAACGCGCGGTTGCGACCTGTTGAGCTGCCAAGACGGCCTCGCATGCCATCCCGCGTGAGAGGCGACCCATTCACAGCGCATCGCGGGCGCTTTGCATCCAGCCGCAAGGCCGGGTGGGGATTGAAGCAGCATCATCGCCATCAGCCACATCAGACGCGCGCCATCTCGCATCAGCCCATCATCGCAGCTTCAGGGTGATGGGCCGGTCGGCGCGTGTTTGTCGTTGCCGGGAAGAGCCGGGGGCTCTCCCACGTCTGGCGCCCGCCTCATGCGACGATCCACCGATGATGTCGGAGATACTACACGGAATGAGCGCAATGTTCAACAGCCACCTCGCGATCGAGATGTTGTGCAGCAGGTGTCAGCTCCCCAGCGCCGCATCAGGGATGCATCGGCGCCGCCGGGCTGGCTCCGTGGCGCTGTTCAAGCCTCCCATGATTCCCTGGCCGTCGCACTGAGCGTCAGCGCTACCCGTTCCCAAGGCCCCCGGATCCTTTGATTCCCTGCCCGCCGCAGGGCGCGGCCCCCAACGACGCAGTTGGCATGACATGACACGGCGGCACCCGCAGTTCGTCCCGTAGGTAGTCCAGCGTTCCCCACCCACCCTGCACGCACGTCCGCTTCCTGGCGTTCGCGCGGTTCGGCCATCCTCGCGGTGGCGGCTCGCACGCGCATATGCTGCGCCCTGGCGCTGCGCCGCCGTTCGAGGATTCTGGCCGCACATGATGGGCGATTGGCGAGAGGAGTTTTCCCCGCATGGCACTGAGCACAAGCCCCGTCTCGCTCCCCGAGCGCGTGAGCTTCGCGCGGATTCCTGACATCCGCGCCATGCCCAACCTGATCCAGGTGCAGCTCGATTCCTTCGAGTGGTTCAAGCGCGAGGGGCTGCGCGATCTCTTTGCCGAAATCTCTCCGATCGAGGATTTCACCAACAAGAATCTCAAGCTCGAATTCATCGTCCCCGAAGACCCTTTTGGCGAGCCCAAGTACACTGAAGAGCAGTGCCGCGAGCGTGACGCCACGTACGCCGCGCCGCTCTATGTCACCGCGCGTCTGACGTATAAGGAAACCGGCGAGATTCAGGAGAAGTCCATCTTCATGGGCGACTTCCCGCTGATGACGCGCGAGGGCACCTTCATCATCAATGGCGCCGAGCGCGTGGTCGTCAGCCAACTCGTCCGCTCGCCAGGCGTCTACTACACCGCCGAGGAGGATCCCGCCACCGGACGGCAACTCTTCGCGGCCAAACTGATTCCCAACCGCGGCGCCTGGCTGGAGTTCGAGACCAGCAACAAGCACCTGCTCTCCGTCAAGATTGATCGCAAGCGCAAGATTCCGGTCACCACGCTGCTGCGTGCAATGGCCGCGATTGGCGACCGCGACCCCGGCAAGACCGACCGCACGCCCGATCTGCGCACCGATGAGGGCATCCTGAAGGCGTTTGCGGGCACCGCTTCCGGCGGCGACGGCTCGAAGATCAGCACGTTCGTCACCACCACGCTGGATAAGGACCCCGTCAAGTCGCCGGAGGAGGCGCTGCTCGAGGTCTATCGCAAGCTGCGCCCGGGCGACCCGGCCACGCTCGAAAATGCCAAGACGCTGGTCTTCAACCTGTTCTACCATCCCCGCCGCTACGACCTTGGCAGCGTCGGGCGGTATAAGCTCAATCGTAAGCTGGATCTGGCGATCCCGCAGACGATCCGCACGCTGACCCAGGACGACGCCGTCGCCATCATCCGCCGCCAGGTCGAGCTCGACGAGGGCCGCGGCAAGAAGGACGACATTGACCACCTGGGCAATCGCCGCGTGCGCAGCGTCGGCGAGCTGATCCAGACGCAGTTCCGTGTTGGCTTGCTCCGCATGGAGCGGGTCGTCAAGGAGCGCATGGCGATCGTGCAGGATCCCTCGCAGGCCTCGCCCAACCAGTTGATCAACATCCGGCCGGTGGTCGCGGCGATGAAGGAGTTCTTCGGCGGCAGCCAGCTCTCGCAGTTCATGGACCAGACCAACCCGCTGGCTGAGATCGGCCACAAGCGGCGCCTCTCCGCGCTCGGCCCAGGCGGCCTCTCGCGCGACCGCGCCGGCTTCGACGTGCGCGATGTACACCATTCGCACTACGGCCGCATCTGCCCAATCGAGACGCCGGAAGGTCCCAACATCGGCCTGATCGGCAACCTCGCCACCTTCGGCAAGATCAACGACTATGGCTTCATCGAGACGCCTTATCGTCGCGTGCTGCACGAGCTGCCCGCCGATAGCCCCGAGCTGATCGGACGCATGCTGGCGCGCGACGTGAACGACGGCAAGGGCAAGCCGCTGGCCGCCGCCGGCAGCGCGGTGGACGAGGCGCTTGCCGCCAAGCTGGGCAAGGCGCTCGGCACGCAGCCGGTCGCCATCAAGGCGTGGGTCTCGCAGGAGGTGGATTACCTCACCGCCGACGACGAGGAGCGCTATGTAATCGCCCAGGCGAACGTGCCGCTCGACGAGGACGGTCACTTCGCCCAGGACCGCGTGCTGGTGCGCTACAGCGGCAACTTCATCCAGGAGCTGACCGCGCGTGTGGACTACATGGACGTCGCCCCGAAGCAGACGGTCAGCGTCGCCGCGGCGTTGATTCCGTTCCTGGAGCACGACGACGTGAACCGCGCGCTGATGGGCGCCAACATGCAGCGCCAGGCGGTGCCGCTGCTGCGGCCGCAGTCGCCGATTGTCGGCACGGGCATCGAGCGCCAGGTGGCGCTCGACTCCGGCCATGTGGTGGCGGCCGAGACCGACGGCGTGGTGATGAGCGCGACCGCCCGCCAGATCGTGATCGTTGACGACGACGGCGTCGAGCATGTGCAGAAGCTGCGCAAGTTCGTCCGCTCGAATCAGGGCACCTGCATCAATCAGCGCCCGATTGTTAACAAGGGCGACCGTGTCGTCGCCGGCCAGCCGATCGCCGACAGCTCGTCCACCGAGAACGGCGAGCTGGCGCTGGGCCAGAACATCCTGGTGGCGTTCATGGCCTGGGAGGGCGGCAACTTCGAGGACGCCATCCTCATCAGCGAGCGCATCGTGCGCGAGGACCTCTTCACCAGCATTCACATCGAGAAGCACGAGGTGGAGGCTCGCGACACCAAGCTCGGCCCGGAGGAGATCACGCGCGATATTCCCAACGTCGGCGAGGAGGGCCTGCGCAACCTCGACGAGCGCGGCATCGTCTATATCGGTGCGGAGGTCGGCCCGGGCGATATCCTGGTCGGCAAGATCACCCCGAAGGGCGAGACCGAGCTGACGGCTGAGGAGAAGCTGCTGCGGGCGATCTTCGGCGAGAAGGCGCGCGAGGTGAAAGACACGTCGCTGCGCGTGCCGCACGGTGAGCGCGGCAAGGTCGTGGAAGTCAAGGTCTTCGCGCGCGACGCCAACGACGAGCTGCCGCCCGGTGTCAATCAGCTCGTGCGCGTCTCGATCGCGCAGAAGCGCAAGATCGGCGCGGGCGACAAGATGGCTGGCCGCCACGGCAACAAGGGCGTCATCAGCCGTGTGCTGCCGATGGAGGACATGCCGTTCCTGCCGGACGGCACTCCGGTGGATATCATCCTCAATCCGCTGGGCGTGCCGCACCGCATGAACATCGGGCAGATCATGGAGACGCACCTCGGCTGGGCCGCGGCTGCGCTGGGGATGAAGGTCGCCAGCCCGGTCTTCGACGGCGCACCAGAGGACGACGTCGAGGAACTGCTCGAACGGGCGAACCTGCCGCGCTCCGGCAAGGTCACGCTCTTCGACGGCCGCACCGGCGAGTCGTTCGACCAGCAGGTGACTGTCGGCTACATCTACATGCTCAAGCTGGCGCACCTGGTCGAAGACAAGGTCCACGCGCGCTCGACCGGCCCCTACAGCCTGATCACCCAGCAGCCACTGGGCGGCAAGGCGCAGTTCGGCGGCCAGCGCTTCGGCGAGATGGAGGTGTGGGCGCTCGAAGCCTACGGCGCCGCCAACATCCTGCAGGAGATTCTGACCGTCAAGTCCGACGACGTGGTTGGCCGTGTCAAGACCTACGAGGCCATCGTGAAGGGCGAGAGCATCATGGAGCCGGGTGTGCCGGAGTCCTTCAAGGTGCTCGTCAAGGAGCTGCAGAGCCTGGGCATCAACGTCGAGGTGCTCAACGAGGACGAGCAGCGCATCCAGTTCGTGGAAGATGTCTCCTCCGACACGATGCCGGAGCTGGGCATCAATCTGAGTGGCTTCGAGAACGATCAATAGGGGTCCTCACTCGTCGGCCAGGCCGAGGGCGTGCGCACGGCACCCCAGCCAGCGGCCGGTGAGGATGGGGACAGCGGAGTGGAGGAGTACGGCGGAATGGGAGCCGCGGGGCCCCTTCCGCCACCTCCGCCCCCGACGACAGCAGCAATCCCGCGGTGGCACATCGGAAAGGAGATGGGCGTCTCCCAGGCGGCGCGGAGTAGGTTAGGCTCCGCGAGCGCTTCCGGCGCCCCGACCCATGCTCGAAGTCAACGATTTCGACGCCATCCGCATCAGCCTTGCCAGCCCCGAGCAGATTCGCTCGTGGAGCTACGGCGAGGTCACCAAGCCTGAGACCATCAACTATCGGACGCTCAAGCCCGAGAAGGACGGCCTCTTCTGCGAGCGCATCTTCGGTCCCACCAAGGACTGGGAGTGCTATTGCGGCAAGTACAAGCGCGTCCGCTTCAAGGGCATCGTCTGCGATAAATGCGGCGTGGAGGTCGCCCGCTCGAAGGTGCGCCGCGAGCGCATGGGCCACATCGAGCTGGCTTCCCCCGTGAGCCATATCTGGTATTTCAAGGGCACGCCGAGCCGCATCGGCCAGCTGCTCGACCTGTCGCCGCGCAATCTCGAGCGCATCCTCTACTTCGCGCTCTACGTCGTCACCGACGTGAACGAAGAGGCGCGCGCCCAGGCGCTCGCCAACATCGAGGAGGGCATCGCGCGCCGCATCCAGGAGCGCGAAGAGATTGTCACCGTCCAGATCGAAGAGATCCAGCGCCGGCGCGACGAGCGCGTGGCGCAGATCGAGCGGGCCGGCGAGGAGCGCCGCGAGCAGGCCGAGCTGAGCCGCTCCGAGCAGCTTCAGCAGGCGCGCACTGCCGAGACCGACCTGCGGCGGGTGCTGCGCGAGAACCTGGAGCAGGTGCTCGCCGAGGACGCCGTCTACCATCCGACCGGCGAGCGCATCGCGCAGCAGGGCGAGGTGGTGGCCGCGCAGACCATCGAGCGGCTCGATCAGATCGCTCAGCAGCATCGCGACCTGGTGGTCGAGACGACGCGCAAAGAGATGGAAGATGCGCGTGCTGAGGCCGAGCGTGAGGCCGAGCGCGCCAAGATGAACGCCGAGGGCGAGATCGCCGCCATCCAGGACAAGCTCGAGAGCGAAGCCAGCACGGTGCGCACCGAGATGGAGGCTCGCCGCCGCGACCTGGAAAGCCTCAAGAAGCTCGATCTGCTTCAGGAGCAGCGCTATCGCGACCTGAAGGATCTCGAGTATCATCTGCGCGCCGACAATGATGAGCTGCCGGAGATCTTCGAGGCCGGCATGGGCGCCGAGGCGATTCAGTCGCTGCTGGAAGGCATTGACCTCGACGCGCTGGCCACCAAGCTGCGCGACGAGATCAGCAGCACCGACCCCAAGAGCCAGAAGCGCAAGAAGGCCACCAAGCGCCTGAGCGTGGTCGAGGCCTTCCGCAAGAGCGGCAACCGCCCGGAGTGGATGATCCTCTCCGTGTTGCCGGTGCTGCCGCCCGATCTGCGCCCGATGGTGCAGCTCGATGGCGGGCGCTTCGCGACCAGCGACCTCAACGACCTCTATCGCCGCGTCATCAACCGCAACAACCGCCTCAAGCGGCTGCTGGAGCTGGGCGCACCCGAGATCATCATCCGCAACGAGAAGCGCATGCTGCAGGAGGCCTGCGACGCGCTGATTGACAATGGCCGCCGCGGGCGCGCCGTGGCTGGCTCGGGCAACCACAAGCTCAAGAGCCTCTCCGACATGCTCAAGGGCAAGCAAGGGCGCTTCCGCCAGAATCTGCTCGGCAAGCGTGTGGACTACTCCGGCCGCTCGGTGATCGTGGTCGGCCCGGATCTGAAGCTGCACCAGTGCGGCCTGCCCAAGAAGATGGCGCTCGAGCTGTTCAAGCCGTTCGTCATGCGCAAGCTGGTGGAGCATGGGCTGGCGCACAACATCAAGAGCGCCAAGCGCTTCGTCGAGCGCGTGCGCCCGGAGGTGTGGGACGTCCTCGAAGAGGTCATCCGCAATCACCCGGTGCTGCTCAACCGCGCGCCGACGCTGCACCGCCTGGGCATCCAGGCCTTCGAGGCGGTGCTGGTGGAGGGCAGCGCAATCCAGCTTCATCCGCTGGTCTGCTCGGCCTTCAACGCCGACTTCGACGGCGACCAGATGGCCGTCCATGTGCCGCTCTCGGAGCGCGCGCAAGAGGAAGCCCGCACGCTGATGCTCTCGGCGCGCAACATCCTGCATCCGGCGCATGGCGAGCCGTCCATCGGCGCCTCGCAGGAGATTGTGCTGGGCTGCTTCTACCTGACCATGAACCGGCCCGACATCATCGAGCAGAAGCTGGCGGACCGCGGCATGGCCGATGGCGCGCTGAGCGATGCGGATCTGGTCAGCAAGAAGGTGGCGCGTGTCTTCACCGACACCACCGAGGCGCTGCTGGCCTTCAACGAGGGGCTGATCAAGCTGCAGGAGCCAATCTTCGTGCGCCTGAGCGACGAGCAGCTCGCCGAGGAGCCCGGCCGCCCGATGACCGTTGATCCACACCGGCGCGTGAAGACCACCGCTGGCCGCATCATCTTCAATGATGCGCTGCCGCCGCGGCTGCGCTTCCGCAACTACCCAATGGATAAGGCTAACCTGAAGCAGGTCATCGCCGACTGCTTCAAGCACTATGGCCGTGAGACGACGGCGGCGCTGGCCGACGAGATCAAGAATATTGGCTTCCACTACGCGACTAAGGCCGGCGCCAGCATCGCCATCAGCGATGTGATTGTGCCGCCCGAGCGCGAGCGTATTCTGGCCGAGGCCGACACCAAGGTCAACCAGCTCGAAGACGACTACCGCGATGGCCTGATCACCGATCAGGAGCGCTATCGCAGTGTCGTGCAGATCTGGAACGATGCCTCTGAGGATATTCAGAAGCAGGTCCAGCGCGTGCTCGACCCCTACGGCTCGATCTACACCATCGCCACCTCTGGGGCCACCAAGGCGAAGTTCCAGCAGATCCGGCAGCTCTCTGGCATGCGCGGCCTGATGGCCGATCCGTCGGGGCGCATCATGGAGATTCCGGTGCGCGGCAACTTCCGCGACGGCCTGAACGTGATGGAGTACTTCATCTCTAGCCACGGCGCCCGCAAGGGCCTGGCCGACACCGCCCTGCGCACCGCCGAATCGGGCTACCTCACCCGGCGCCTGATTGACGTGTCGCAGGATGTGATTGTGCTGAGCGATGACTGCGGCACCACCGAGGGCATCTGGATCACCGAAGAGGATAGCAAGGACATGGGCGAGCCCTTCCGCAACCGGCTCGGCGGGCGCCTGCTTGCCGGTCCGATTCCGGGCTTCGATCAGCTGGCCGTCGGCACCGAGCTCGAGGACGAGATGGTGGACGCGATCATCGCCGCTGGCGTGACGCGCGTCTACTGCCGGTCGGTCTTGCAGTGTCTCGCGCCGCACGGCGTGTGCGCGAATTGCTACGGGCGCAACCTGGGCGCCGGACATCTCGCCGGCAATGGCGATGCGGTCGGCATCGTGGCTGCCCAGTCGATCGGCGAGCCGGGCACGCAGCTCACCATGCGGACCTTCCACACCGGCGGTATCGCCGGCGCCGCGGAAGACATCACGCAGGGTCTGCCGCGCGTGGAAGAGCTCTTCGAGTCGCGCACACCCAAGGAGAAAGCGATTGTCTCCGAGATTGACGGCACCGTCGAGGTGCAGGTCGAGGAGAACGGCGCCCGCAAGGTGAAGGTCGTCAACGTCGAGACGATTGTGGTGGACGAGCAGACCTATCCCGCCCGGACGGAGCTGCTCGTCAAGGATGGCGACGACGTGATCGAGGGCCAGCAGCTCGCACGGCTGCCAGGCAGCAAAGAGCTGGTTGCCCCGGCCGCCGGGCGTATCTCGCTGGATACCAAGGCCCGCCATCTGCTGATCCAGGCTCCGGAGCACGACGAGCGGGAATACCCATTGCCTGCCGCCGCCAATCTGACGGTCAAAGAAGGCCAGCAAGTCCATGCCGGCCAGCCGCTGACCACTGGCCTGATTGATCCGCAGGACGTATTGCGCATCCAGGGTCGCGATGCCGTTCAGCTCTACCTCGTCAAAGAGGTGCAGAAGGTGTACCGCTCGACCGGTGTGTACATCAACGACAAGCACATCGAGATCATCGTCCGCCAGATGCTCCGGCGCGTGCGGATTGACGATCCGGGCGATACCGAGTTGTTGCCAAACGACCTGGTAGATCGCTTCCACTATGAGGAGACCAACGCTCGTGTGCTGGCCGAGGGCGGCGAGCCGGCGACCGCCGGCACGGTGCTCTTGGGCGTCACCAAGGCGTCGCTGAATACGGATAGCTTCCTCTCGGCGGCCTCCTTCCAGGAGACCACGCGCGTGCTGACCGAGGCGGCGATCTCCGGCTCGACCGATCACCTGGTCGGTCTGAAGGAGAACGTCATCATCGGCAAGCTGATCCCCGCTGGCACCGGAGTGGAGCAGCGTGCCGAGCTGCGCGAGCGGCAGCGTGCCGAGCGGCTGGCCGCCGCGATGGCCGCGCCGAATCTGGGCCCCTTCGGGCTCGGCGGCGCGCCAGGCGGCCTGATCGGCGGCGAGGGCGAAGAGGGCCTTGGGGAGTACGCCGACGGCTACGACGAGGAGAACGGCCTTGGCGGGCTAGTTGACACCTTCCCTGAAGAGTGATACCATTACACATCGTGCGCCAGATGCGCGCTCGCGGCGGGCCGGTCGAATCGGCCATGCACGGCGGGCGCGCACCAGGCGGCGACCGAGATGAACGACGAGGATCGAGACAACAGTGCCGACGATTAATCAGCTCGTGCGCAAGGGCCGCGGCCACAAGACACGCCGGAGCAAGGCGCCGGCGCTGCAGTTCTCCTACAACGCGTTGAAGAACCGCACGCAGCGCATGACCGGCGCGCCCCAAAAACGCGGGGTCTGCACGCAGGTCCGCACGATGACGCCGAAGAAGCCAAATTCCGCTCTGCGGAAGATGGCGCGTATCCGCCTGACCAATGGCTATGAGGTCAACGCCTATATTCCGGGCGAGGGCCACAACCTGCAAGAGCACTCCGTGGTTCTGATTCGTGGTGGCCGTGTGCGCGACTTGCCGGGCGTGCGCTACCACATCATCCGCGGGACGCTCGATAGCGAGGGCGTGCAGAAGCGCCGCCAGGGCCGGTCCAAGTACGGCGCCAAGCGCCCGAAGGCTGGCGCAGCGGGCCGCTAGATCGGTGGCTCGCCCACTCGGCTTATGGCGCGGGAGGGCGAGCTGGGGATGCTGGCCGATACCGGTTGTTCCGCAGGGAGAGCCAGGTCGGCGTGATACTCCGGCCGGCGCGTTGTGCGCTGGCGTTGTCGGGTGTTCTCCGCATCGCGGGGCTGGGCCCGCCCCCTGGGGTGGCGACCGCGGACAGACTCCTGACCGGTGGGGTGCCGGGGCGTAGGTCCCGGTACCCTTTGCGCTGTCTCTGGCCAGCGAGCTTTGTGAGGAGATGTGAACGCCTATGCCTCGACGAGGAACGGTCCCGCATCGCGTCGTGCTGCCGGACCCCAAGTACAACAATCGCAACGTCACGCGGCTCGTCGGCCGGCTGATGTGGGACGGCAAGCGTAGTCTGGCCGAGCGCATCATCTATGACGCCTTCGATCTCATCGAGCAGCGTGCCCGCCGCAGCCCAGTTGATGTCTTCGAGCAGGCGCTCCGTGCGGCACAGCCCGTGCTGGAGGTCAAGCCGCGTCGCGTCGGCGGCGCCACGTATCAGGTGCCGATCGAGATTCGCAGCGAGCGCAAGATGGCGCTGGCCATGCGCTGGCTGATCAACTCGGCGCGAAACCGCCCCGGCAAGACGATGGCCGAGAAGCTGGCCGCTGAGCTGATGGATGCCGCCGCCGGGCAGGGCGCGACGATTCGCAAACGAGAAGAGACCCACAAGATGGCGGAGTCCAACAAGGCTTTCGCCCATTACCGCTGGTAACTACCACGGTCCTGAGGAGCTATGGCCACCAGAGAATATCCCCTCGAGCAAACTCGCAACATCGGCATCATTGCCCATATTGACGCTGGCAAGACCACGACGACCGAGCGCATCCTCTTCTACACGAAGAAGATCCATAAGATCGGCGAAGTGCACGAAGGCGCCGCGACGATGGACTGGATGCCGCAGGAGCAGGAGCGGGGCATCACGATCACTTCCGCCGCGACGACCTGCTTCTGGAAGGGGAATCGCATCAACATTCTTGACACCCCCGGTCACGTGGACTTCACCGTCGAGGTCGAGCGTTCTCTGCGTGTGCTGGATGGCGGTGTCGTGGTTTTCGACGCGGTTGCCGGCGTCGAGCCGCAATCCGAGACGGTCTGGCGCCAGGCCGACAAATATAGCGTGCCGCGCATCTGCTTCGTCAACAAGATGGACCGCACCGGCGCGAACTTCTGGCGCACCGTCGAGATGATCGTCGAGCGCCTCAACGCCGTGCCCGTGCCGATCCAGATTCCTATCGGTGCTGAAGGTAGCTTCCAGGGCTTCGTGGATCTGATGGAGCAGCAGGCGGTCGTCTTCACCGACGACCTGGGCACCAAGTCCGAGGCGACGGCGATCCCGGCTGAGCTGGTCGAGCAGGCCCGCGAGCAGCGCGAGAAGATGGTCGAGCTGATCGCCGAGTCCGACGAAGAGCTGACCCTCAAGTACCTCGAAGGCGAGCAGATCTCGGTCGAGGAGCTCAAGCGCGCCCTGCGCACAGCCACCATCGCCGGCAAGCTCGTCCCCGTGCTCTGCGGCACGGCGCTCAAGAACAAGGGCGTGCAGGCGATGCTGGATGCGGTGGTGGAGTTCCTGCCCTCGCCACTCGACATCCCCGCACCAACAGCGATCTCGCTCAAGACCGACCACGAGGTCCAGCTGAAGGTCCAGGATAACGCACCCTTTGTCGCGCTGGCCTTCAAGGTGGTCGCCGATCCTTTCGTCGGCCGGCTGACCTATATCCGCGTCTACTCGGGCTCGCTCGGCGCCGGCTCCTACGCCTACAACGCCAGCAAAGAGCAGAAGGAGCGCATCGGGCGGATGCTGCAGATGCACGCCAATCATCGCGAGGATATCGAGCGTATCTACGCTGGCGATATCTGTGCCGTGGTTGGGCTGAAGAACTCCTTCACCGGCGACACGCTCTGCGATCCAGACCATCCTGTCGTGCTGGAGAACATCGTCTTCCCCGAGCCGGTGATCTCGATTGCCATCGAGCCTAAGACGCGCGCCGACCAAGACAAGATGGGCATCGCGCTGAACCGGCTGGCCGAGGAGGATCCCACTTTCAAGGTCCGCACCGACGAGGAGACCAACCAGACCATCATCTCTGGCATGGGCGAGCTGCACCTCGAAGTGCTCGTGGATCGCATGTTTCGCGAGTTCAAGGTCGAGGCCAATGTCGGCCGTCCGCAGGTCGCCTACCGCGAGACGATCACTAGTTCCGCACAGGCTGAGGGCCGCTTCGTGCGGCAGTCTGGCGGCCGCGGCCAGTACGGCGACGTCTGGATCAAGGTCGAGCCGCTGGAGCGCGGCAAGGGCTTCGAGTTCGTCAACGGTATCATCGGCGGCGTGGTGCCACGTGAGTACATCAAGCCAACCGAAGAGGGTATCCGCGAGGCGCTGGAGGCGGGCGTAATCGCTGGCTACCCACTCGTGGACGTCCGCGCGACGCTCTACGACGGCTCGTACCACGAGGTGGACTCCTCCGAGATGGCCTTCAAGACCGCTGGCTCGATGGGCTTCCGCGCTGCGGCTCAGAAGGCGAGCCCGGTCCTGCTCGAGCCGATCATGAAGATTGAAGTCACGACGTCCCCAGAGTTCTTCGGCGATGTGCTTGGCGACATCAGCCGCCGCCGTGGGCACATCGTTGATCAAGAGGAGCGTGGCGGCTCCAAGGTGATTCGGGCGCATGTCCCGCTGGCCGAGATGTTCGGCTATGTCAACGATCTGCGCTCGATGACCAGTGGCCGCGCTTCGTACAGCATGGAGTTCGATCACTACGCCGAGGTGCCTCGCAACATCGCCGAGGAGATCAAGGCGAAGTCGCAAGGCAAGGTCGTGCGCGCCTAGCCGCGCGCCCCAACCGACGTACCGGGGGCGAGGATCTTTCCCCTTCGCCCCGTTCCTCACAGCGCGGACGCACGTTCGAGTGCGCCGCCGCCACGAAGGAGCGAGCCAGAGATGGCCAAGCAGAAGTTTGTGCGGAGCAAGCCGCATGTGAACGTGGGGACGATCGGGCACATTGACCACGGCAAGACGACGCTGACGGCGGCGATCACCAAGGTGCTGGCGAGTGCGAGCAGCGCCAACAAGTACGTGGCGTTCGACCGCATTGACAAGGCGCCCGAGGAGCGCGAGCGGGGCATCACGATCGCGATAGCCCACGTCGAGTATGAGACGGAGAGCCGGCACTACGCGCACGTGGACTGCCCCGGGCACGCCGACTACATCAAGAACATGATCACCGGAGCGGCGCAGATGGACGGCGCGATCCTGGTGGTCTCGGCGCCCGACGGCCCCATGCCGCAGACGCGCGAGCACATTCTGCTGGCGCGGCAGGTGGAGGTGCCGGCGATGGTGGTCTTCCTCAACAAGGTCGACATGCTCGACGACGAGGAGCTCTTAGAGCTGGTGGAGCTGGAGGTGCGCGAGCTGCTCTCCAAGTACGAGTTCCCCGGCGACGACACGCCCGTCATCCGCGGCAGCGCGCTCAAGGCCCTGGAGAGCAGCGGGGACCTCTCGCGCGGCGACCCGGCGGCGGCGCCGATCTGGGCCTTGATGGACGCCGTGGATAGCTACATCCCGACCCCCCCGCGGCCGACCGACCAGCCGTTCCTGATGCCGATCGAGGATGTCTTCTCGATCAAGGGGCGTGGCACGGTGGTGACGGGGCGCATCGAGCGCGGGCGGGTCAAGGTCGGCGAGAGCGTCGAGATCGTCGGCTTCGCGCCGCAGAGCCGCAGCGTGACCTGCACCGGCGTCGAGATGTTCCAAAAGACGCTCGACGAGGGCGAGGCGGGCGACAATGTGGGCTGTTTGCTGCGGGGGGTGGAGCGCGCGGAGGTCGAGCGCGGGCAGGTGCTGGCCAAGCCGGGCAGCATCAAGCCGCACACGCGCTTCGAGGCGCAGGTGTATGTGCTGTCGAAGGAGGAGGGGGGGCGGCACACGCCCTTCTTCAATGGCTATCGGCCGCAGTTCTACATCCGCACGACCGACGTGACGGGCCAGATCATCCTGCCGGAGGGGATGGAGATGATCCTGCCGGGCGACAACGTGACGATCCAGGTGGAGCTGATCACGCCGGTGGCCCT
>DASUBU010000300.1:0-7995 GCA_035763125.1 Ktedonobacterales bacterium | reverse complement strand
CGGATCGAGGTGATCAGCGCGATCTCGTCCGCGCGGTACCACCCCGCGGCGGCAAATGCCGTAGCGAGCTGCCCCGGCGTCGCAATTATCTTCACGTTCAGCGGATCGCTCGGCACGCCGTTGCGGCTAAAGTTCGTCAGCGGATGGGGGCCGCTTCGCTCCGCCGAGATACGTTTGCCTGGCCGGCTGGATTCAAGCAGCCGGATCAGCGTGCCCAACACTCGCGCGATGAAGAGCAGCAGCAGGATGATCAGCAGGAAGCTAACGGCGCCCATTGCCAGAATGAAAGCGGAGATGGTGCCGAGGTCAATTGCGGCCAACATGAGCCACGCGCCTGCAACTGCAATGAGAGACATCATGCTCGCCCTTCTCTGCCCTGCACTACCTCGCCCTGCATGTCCTCCGCGCATCTGCCCCACTTCGCACCGCGCCGCCAGTATACTACGGCCGACAGCGGTGGGCGAGTGGGCCGCCACGTGCCCGGCTGCGCACAGGCGCTTCGCGCGTCTGACGGTGGCAATCCAGCACCTAAGGTGCCATACTGCGTAGCACGAGCATCAGTGGTCCGCGGCGCTGGCACGGTTTCGACAGCACCGGAAAGTATCCAAGACGCAGAAACGATGGAGGACACGGTGGCACAGGCGGATTATGGCCGGCGACTGGCCGAGACGCGGGCGCGCATGGCGCACGAGGGGTTGGATGGTTTGCTGGTGGCCAGCCAGTACAACCGGCGCTATCTGACCGGCTTCACACCTGAGGACGGCGACATCACCGAGTCGGCCGGCCTGGCGCTGGTGACGGCCGAGCGCCTCTTCCTGATTACCGGCACCTTCTCGCTCAACGGCATCGAGCACGAGATCGTGCCCAGCGGCGCGCAGCCGCTGCTGACCGACAAGACGACCGCCGGCAAGCTGCTGGCACAGGCAGCGCAGGAGCAGAGCATCCGGCGGCTGGGCTTCGAGAAGGATTGGATCTCGGTGGGGCGCTTCGAGCGGCTGCGCGGCCAGGTGGGCGACGCGGTGGCCGAGTGGGTGGCGCTGGACGACATCGTCGAGCATGTGCGCGCCACCAAAGACGTCGCCGAGGTCGAGGCGATCCGCCGGGCGGCGGCGGTGGCGGAGTCAGCCTTCGCCCAGTTGGTGGCTGAGATTCGCCCTGGCATGACTGAGCGGCAAGTGGCCCAGCGACTCGAAGATCTCATGCGCGCTGGCGCCAGCGAACCCAGCTTCGATACCATTGTCGCCTCTGGACCCGGCGGCGCACTGCCGCACTGGGTGCCGAGCGACCGTCCCATTCAGGCAGGCGAGCCGCTGCTGATTGATTTCGGTGCGCGGGTGGATGGCTACTGCTCGGACATCACGCGCACGCTGGTGCTGGGCGAGCCGGATGCCAAGCTGCGCGAGGTCTACGCGGTGGTGCGGGCGATGCAAGACGCCGGAGAGCGGGCGCTGCGCGAGGGTGCGCAGCGCGGACGCGATGTAGATCAGGCGGCCAGGGCGGTTGCGGAGCAGGCCGGCTACGGTGAGCAGTACCTTCACAGTCTGGGTCACGGAGTCGGTATGGCCGTCCACGAGCTGCCCGCCCTGGCCTGGCCGCGGGTGCAAGACCCGCAAATTGACGCTGAGCTGGCGAAGGTGGAGGGCATCGAGCCAGGGCAGATCGTGACGATCGAGCCTGGCATCTACATTGCCGGTTGGGGTGGCGTGCGCCTCGAAGACCTGGCGCTGGTCACGCCTGATGGCCTCGAGCTGCTGGTGAGCCGCAATCCAGAACAGATCCTGCAAGTGGGTTGACCATCTGATGCGCTGTGCAGAGTGCACAGCGCGGAGCCGCGTTCGCGGCCGGACGCCCTCATGGGCGACGGTGGGCGACCGGAGCATTGCGGCTGGCGAGGAACACGCTTAGGCAGGCGGTGGCGTGGCGCGCATGACCACCTCGTGGGCCAGCTCGCCGTCATGCGGCTCTGCTTCTGGGGCAGCGGGCCCAGGCACCTCCTGCGTGGGTGGTGTGGAGCGTCCATCGCTCATCTGCGCTTGCGCAGGCGCCTGCGCTTGCGTGGGCGGATGCTCGCGACAATCCCAGCACAGCACGCGCATGGACCACGTCGGGGGGGCTTTGGGGTCGGCGGCGATCTGCCAGAGCTCGGCGTTCGAGATGTCGCGGCCACAGCGTTCGCAGCGCATGGGGATGCCTCCTTCGGAGCTACCGAATAAAGGACTGGACGACCAGCTGAAGATGCTCGCGGGCGCCGGCGCGCTCCTGCGCGCTCCCGGCGGTGCCCGGCTGCTCCGAGACGCCCCATTGCGGCGGATTGCACAAAGTATAACATGCGACTGGGATGGTTGTCCCGTTGCGTTGACAGTTCCCCATTGCCTGCCTAGAATTGACCGCGCTTGGCGTGGGATGCGCCGAGAGTGTGGCGTGGCAGGCGCTGGCCGGCTCATCGGCTGGTCAGCGCAGCGACTGGAGGCCTGACGGTGAATGGAGGCGGCGGCGGTGGATATGGCGGCCGGTCGTCCGGTGGCGATGCCGATGGCGAGGCGGGCGCTGCTTGGTCGCCGCTACCCTGGGAGCCAGACGAGCCAAAGCCCGCCGCGCCGCCGTTGCCGCCTGCACGTCCGCTGCCTCCATTGCAGCCGGCGCCTGCGAAGCCGGCGCCCGCGCGCGGGCAGGCATCCGCATCTAGTCCCCCGCCCCTGGTGTTGCCGCACATTACCGCCGCGCCCGCTGGCATTGAAGTGCTCGACACGTTTCCTCTGCCGTCCGTCGCTACGCCCTCCGCATCGTCAGCAACTTCCGCTCCTGCCGCGCGATCTGGCCCAGCGCGGGCGCCGGCCCTCCCCATCGCGCCATCCGCACCAGGCGCTCCGGATATCAGCGAGCGCGAGACTGCGATGTTGCCGGCGCCCGCACCCGCTTCGCCGCCCGTCGCTCGGCGGCGTGTCCGTCACTGGCGCATCATAGCGAGCTGCCTGGCACTCGTCGTGGTGATGCTGGCGAATGTCAAGGTCGCCAGCAATCATCGCTTTTACGACATGCTGAGCGCCCCCACTGACGGCCTATTCCGCGTTCACATCTGCGAGACGCTCGGCCGTGTGCCGGAGGTGCTCTTCATGGGCTCCTCGCGCACGCAGCACGGCATTGACGCGCCGTTGATGGATCGCCTGCTCGCGCAGCAGCTCGGCCATCCTGTGCTCACCTGCAACTCGGGTGACGACGGCTCGAACTTCGAGCATGATTACTACATGCTCGACCGCTACATCGGCGATGGCTTCATCCCGCGGCTGATTGTCGAGAATCTGTGGGAGTACAACCTGACCTCCCATGCCGATGAGTACAACATCCCGAACGCCGATATGCCCTGGCTCGCCGGCCTGGGCGATGGCTGGGATATGATGCAGCACCAGAACGCTCCGGGCGATATCGCGAGCTACGGCGGCTTCCTGATCCAGAAGCTTGTGCCGCTCTACGGCGACCGCATCGGCCTGCTCAAACGCCTGTGCGGCGCGCTGCCGCCAGCCGCGAACGTCGGCCCCTGCGCGGCAGACCTCGGCGGCAAGACGCTGCAGGAAGTCAACGCCAATGGCTATGCGTTCAACCAGGGCTATCAGCCGATCACCGACCGCACGCTTGTCCAGCTCTGGCCGATCGTCCAGCAGAAGGCGCCGCCCTGCTCGCCACACTGCAACCCGCTCACGATCACCAGCACGCAGACCGTATGGCTGCAAAAGATGATCGCACTGGCGCACCGACATGGCATCCGTGTTGTGCTCAACATCACGCCCCTGAGCGAGAAGCAATTCTTGTACTTCGCTCCTGGTGACTGGACCCACATCCACGCCTATTTCCAGGGCATCGCCGACATATCTGGCGCGTACTTCTCGGACGACAGCCGCCTGCCCGGCTACACCGATCTCGACTTCTGGGATACCCATCACCTGTCGGCAGCCGGGGCAACCAAGTACACCACCTGGCTGGCGAGCAACATCGTCGCGCCAGTGCTGACCGGCAAACTCAGCGTGCCGAGCCACTGACCGTCGCTTCCACACATGGGCCGCGCGCCACGAGCTGTGCGGGGATGCTCCGAGAATGTGCGCCTTCTCGCAGCGCGCTGGCATCAATGCAACATACAGTGGGAAGCATCTTTTCACTGTATTGACAGCCTCTCACCGCCAAACTAGAATTGGTCGCACCTGGCCGCGGCGCGTTCCGTGCGTGCGAGCGCGCTCTATGCTGCGGAAAGCGACAAGGAGAGCATGCGGACGCCGACTCAGACGCCGGACCGCGTGGATGCTGGCGGGACGGTGGGGGCGCCGGGCCTCCAGCGGCGGCTAGCGGCGCTCGCCCCCCGCCTGCTGCTCGGCCGCCTGCGCACCGCCCTGCGGGCCGACTGGCACGGCCCGCGCTTCTACGTCGGCGCGCTGGTCGTGCTCGTGCTCAGCGCCCTCACCGTCGCCGCCTTCTACCTCAACCATCCCGCCAGTGAAAGCCAAGCTGATACCCATACCTACGTAGACGTCGCCAGGACCATCCTGGCGCATGGCCAGTTCATGAGCGCCGAGCGTGCGCCCGGCTACCCGGCGCTGATCGCGGTGGTCTTTGCCGTAGCGGGGAGGGGCAATCTGGCCGCCGTCCAGCTCGTGCAGGGCATACTCTTCGTGCTGAGCGGGCTGGAGGCCTACGCGCTGGCCTTCCTGATCCTGCGCCGCAGCACGCTGGCCAGCGCGCTGGGGCTGCTGGCGGTCGGCAGCAACTTGCTGCTGCTCTCCTTCGTCAAGCCGCTGCTGTCGGAGGCGGTGACGCTTTTCCTGGTGCTGACGCTGGCGCTGGCGCTCACGCTGCTGCTGAATAGCTGGCAGCCGCGCGACCTGTGGCGGGTGGCGGGCTGTGCGCTGCTGCTGTATCTGACGCGGCTGGAGTGGGTCTATGTGGCGGGGCCGCTGATGGGCTTTGTGCTGCTCAGCGCCTGGCTGCGCGACCGCGAGGAGCGCAGCGACGGTAGCCGCCGTGGCCGTAGCGGCAGGGCACGCGGGTGGCAGCAGGCGCAAGGGCAGGGACAGGAGCAGGAGCAGTGGGAGCAGGAGCAGTGGGAGCAGGAGCAGCGAGAGGGAGCGAGCCGCTTCCGTCTGCTGCTGCCGCACGCGGTGGGGGCGACAGTGCTGCTCTACGCGCTGGTGGTGGGCTACATCCTGCTCAATGGGGCGCAAACGGGCTACCGCGGCTTGACCTACATCCAGAACGTCAACCTGCTGGGAAAGGTGATGCAGTATCACATGCAGACCGAGGCACCGCCGCCGTATGCTGCCCAGGGGGTGCTCGTGGACGGCTACGTCCAGCAGGGGGTCACCTCGCCCTGGCTGGTGGTGAACGACCACCCGTCGCTCAGCCGCGACTATTACGCGCTGAGCGGAGCGTATGCCAGTGCGGTGGTCAAGGCGCATCCGGTCGAGTTTGTGCTCAAGACGTTGCCATTGTTGGTGACGACGTTGGGACCCACCTATCTGCGCTCACAGGTCGCTAGCTCAGGCCCGCTGGCACTGCCTCTTACCTGGGTGATGGGGCTTTTCGTGCTGGTGCATCGCAGCGTGGTGCTGTTCCCGGTGGCGGTGCTGTTGCTGGTGGGAATGCTGGTCTGGCGGCGGACGCGGGGACTGGTGGCGGTCCAGGCGGCGGCGGGCGTCGCGTTGCTGGCGGCCTATGACCTGGCGATCACGGCGTTGGGCACCTACGGCGATTATCCGCGGGTGCACATCCCCATCGAGCCGCTGATGCTGCTGGTAGTGTGGGGCCTGCTGCTGGCCGGCGGTTACATGGCCTACCTACGCTGGCTGCGACCGGGACTGAGCCTATACCGCCGCCGATGGCAGGCCCGAAACGGCGGTCAGTCGCGCGCCGCGCGCGGGTCGGGCACCCAGCGCCGAAATGCCAGTGCGGCAAGCACGCCGGTGAGTGCGGTGAGCACGAAGACGGGCGCGTACCCCCACACATTGGCGATCACTCCCGCCACCAGCGGCGCGCCGATGACGAACGGCGCGTAGGCGATCGAGGCGAGCGCGACGTAGGTTGGCCGGCGGGCGGGTGGCCCGAACTCCGTGATCAGCGTGAAGCCGGCGAGACCGGTCGCGGCGAGGTTGAGGCCCAGCAGCAGGAAGACCACCCCATAGGCCACGATGCCGCGCGCACCTAGCGCGAGCACGGCCGAGAGCGCCGCGCACAGCGATCCCCACATCAGCACGGCGCGGTGGCCGAAGCGGTCGCCGACCGCACCCCACAGAAAGTAGCCGGCGGTCATCGCCACGAAGAGCACCGTGCTTTCGATGCCGACCTGCGCGTCGCTCAGCCCGCCCTCGCGCACGGCGGCCACGGCGTAGAGCGCCGCCGCCATCGTCGAGACGCCAACCAGCGCATTGCCCACCAGCAGCCGGCGGAGCGCCGCGTCCGCACGCACCAGCTTCCAGAGCGCGCGAAGCTGGGCCGGCGTGCCGGGCGCCTCAGCGCGCGCGGCGACCTGCGGGCGAGCTGGCTCGCGCCCTAGCGCCAGCATGACGAACGAGATCACCATCGCCGCGAAGGTCAGGGCGAAGCAGAGCGCGAAGTTGCCCGGCCATCCGATGCCGGCTAGAATTGCCGCGGCCAGCGCCGCACCACCAATGCCCAGCAGGTTGCCTAGCCCCACCCACAGCCCCATGAAGCGGCCAAGCCAGCGCGATGGGATGCTGCGGGCAATCATATCCAGCCAGCCTGGATAGGTGACCCCGCCAGCACCCAGCGCTATGAGCAGCAGAAGGAAGAAGATCGCCAGCAGCCAGCCGGGGTGATCGGAGGCGAGCCAGAGCGCCGCCAGGGCCAGTATCAGATACGGCACGCGCTCGAGCACTGTCACCGCCAGGAGGAATGGCTTGACGTGGCGCAGCCGCTCTGTCAGCGGCGCCACCAGCAGCTGCGGGGCATACAGCCCCAGCGCACGGATCGCCGGGATGGCGGCGATGGCGACGTTATTGGCGGTCAGGTGCTGGGCGAAGAGCGGCAGCACGGTGTAGGCCGACGAAATGCTCAGTCCGAGGCTGAAGAGCGCGATATCGGAGCCGAACATGGTGAAGTTCCACCACAGCCGTTCCGCCCGCTTGCCACCGAGGCTCGCTTCACCCCACATGCGCGCTATCCTCTCGTACGTTGTTGTCTCGTTCTATAGGCTGCGAGTGCGAGTTGCATGATGTGCTAGCTTGATCGCTACACATTCTGCTACATTGTGTTACATCGGCTGCGCGCTATCGCTGATTCCACGAGGCTTCCAGATTGGTATCCTTTCGCTTGCTATGGTCCTACTGTGATATTGAACTGGCTTCTTCAGGTGGTTCCACGTCCAGCAGGTGTAGATGGGATGTAAGTGGCGCAAAGGGGGAAATCTCCGTGACAAGTATGACGAGAGCGCGCATCTTCAGAAGCGTTGTGACCCGACGAACCATCTTCGCGCTCGTAACCGTGGGCCTTGCCCTATCCATGATACTGTGGCATGTCAGCGGTATGCTCGCCAGTGCTCACTCACCTCTCCCGGCACACTGTGCCCGACTGCAGGCGGGGCCTCCCACTGGCCGCTGCGGAACGCCGACACCGACGCCGACACCGACGCCGACACCGACTCGGTCGAGTGGAAGCTCCATACTTCAAGCAAATAACCCCATCCTGGGTGAGAATCAGAATCCGGGAACGACAGATTGGCAGCCAACAGGCAACAAGACGACGATCCAGGCATACGCCCCGGAAAGCGCCAGCCTCGGTGATACCATCCCGCTGTACGTAAGCATGGCCCTGCCACACCTGACGTTCAGCCTGTACGTCTACCGGCTGGGTTTTTACCAGCATCTAGGCGCAACGTTGAAGTACGCGCGGCAACGCATTTTCGACACTTACCAGGGAGTCTACTACACTGGCTTGGCCCAGCCAAATGACTGCCCGACCTGCGTCACCCAGGAATCCTACAAGGGGACCCTGACC
>DASUBU010000299.1:0-6435 GCA_035763125.1 Ktedonobacterales bacterium | reverse complement strand
GAGGAGGAGGAGGCGCGATGAGTGATGCCACTGCGGCGCCAGGGCCGAACGTGACACTGCGCGAGATTACCAAGGACACCCTATACGCGATTTTGGGGCTGGCGGTCGCACCGGAGCAGAATATCTTCGTCGCCAACAACGCCTTCTCCATCGCCCAGGCGCACTTCGAGCCGAAGGCCTGGTTCCGCGCGATCTACGCCGATGAGACGCCGGTCGGCTTCATCATGCTCTTCGACGACGCCGAGAAGCCGGAGTACTTTCTCTGGCGGCTGATGCTGGATGCGCGGCAGCAGGGCAAGGGCTACGGCCGGCAGGCCATCGCGCGGCTGGTCGAGTACGTCAGGACGCGCCCCAACGCACGCGAGCTGCTGGTGAGCTACCATCCCGGCGACGGCAGCCCGCGCGACTTCTACCTCAAGCTCGGCTTCCAGGAGACCGGCCAGGTGGAGGACGACGAGGTCGTGCTGCGCTTGCCCCTGACATAGGAGAACCCCATGCTCACCTCACGTCCATACGCCGGCGACGCCGACCGCGAGCGCCTGCGCGCCTTCCTGGTTGCCGCCAACGCGGAAGATGCGCGCCACGGCCGCCGCACCTACTGGCATGTCGGCGATCTGCTCTGGGCACTCTATCCGAACACCGACCTCGATCTCGCCAGCACCATTCGCCTCTGGGAGGACGAGCGCGGCGAGCTGGCCGGCTTCGGCTGGTTCGACGAGCCGGAGACGGTCATGTGGCAGATTGCTCCACGCTGGCGGGCGGGTGACCTGGCGTCCGAGATGCTGGCATGGGGCGAGCGGCGGGCGCGCGACGCGGGCGCCAGCGTACTGCGCAGCAGGGGACCCAACGGCGGCGCCGAGACGATGGCCTTCCTTGCGGCGAACGGCCTCACGCGCGACGACAGGACGCCGCTCGCACTCCAGCAGAAGCGCGGCTTAGCGCCGGAGGGCTACTACGAGTTGCACCTCGCTCGCGACCTGTGCCAGCCCATTCCGGAGCCGGACGGAGAGCGCGTGTCTGGCGGACGCCCCTACGAGACGCGCGCCGTGGGCGGCGAGGATGAGTGGCCGGCGCGTGTGGATCTGCATCGCGTGGTCTGGCACCCTTCGCGCGTGACGGTGGAGGCGTATCGCCGGCTGCGCGGCGTGCCCGGCTATCGGGCCGATCTCGATCTGGTGGCGGTCGCGCCCAGTGGCGACTTCGCGGCCTACTGCATCTGCTGGCTGGACACTGAGAACCGCACCGGCGAGTTCGAGCCGGTGGGGGCGGCGCCCGCCTACCGGCGGCAGGGCGCGGGGCGCGCGGTGATGCTGGAGGGGCTGCGGCGGCTGCGCGCGGCGGGCGCCGAGACGGCCATCGTCTACACCAGCGCCAACAATCGGCCGGCGGTCGCGCTCTACGAGTCGGTCGGCTTCCGCGTCTACGACGAAGAGCATTATTACGAGAAGCCGCTTACCCGCGCGCAAGTCGGCTAACTGATCCCACGTGTCGCCCCGATGAGGCATCGAATCGAGCGGGTGACTCGGACGATATCGGTGGGGGATGGAGCGGACGCTGTCCTGGCTCAATCGCTTCCGAAGCCTGAAGATACGCTACGAACGACGCGTGGACCGCCATCAGGCGTTCCTCTGCCTCGGCTGGACCATGATCCTTTTCCGCGCGCTCAGCATGCCTTTTGTTAGGCTTACGTCGTCACGCCTCATATCACGACACGAAGGGAGTCGCTTGCATGATCTTCACACTGCGCGAGCTCACCTCCGCGGACGACCCCCGCCGCGCCGAGCTGCTCAATCTTGAGGCGAGCCAGCTGGTCACCGCAGCCGACCTCGCGGCGTGGCGCCGCACCGAAGACCCTAACCGCATCACCTACCGCATAGGCGCCGAAGACGAAACCGGCTGGATTGGTGGCTATGCCCACGCGCTGCGCGATCCCTGGCTCGCCGCTGGTATGTTCTGGCTCTACGTGGTCGTGGACCCCACCGTGCGGGGGCGGGGTATTGGGACCCTCCTCTTCGAGGCCGTGCGCGACTTTGCCCGCGTGCACGGCGCGACGCATTATCATGCCGAGGTACGCGACACACTGTCCGCAAGTCTGGCATTCGCCAGGCGGTGCGGCTTTGCCGTCGAGCGCCATATCTTCGAGTCCACACTTGATCTGACGACCTTCGATGAGACACGCTTCGCGGGCACGATTGAGCGCGCCGAGGCTGCCGGCATCCGCTTCTACACCCTGGCTGATGCAGGCGACACCGAGGCCGTGCGGCGCAGGATGTGGGCAGTGGAGCAGCGCGTCTGTCAGGACATCCCGGGCGGCTCCGAGGGGGCGACGCGGCCGTTCGAGGCGTGGGTGCAGCAGGTAAGCGAGGCGGCGTGGTACCGGCCCGATGCGCAGATCGTCGCCGCCGACGGCGATCGTTGGATCGGGCTGTCGGCGCTGGGCTACTTCGCAGCGCCACAACCGATGATGTATCAGATGATCACGGGCGTCGACCGCGAGTACCGCGGCCGGGGCCTCGCGCTGGCGCTCAAACTGCTTGGCATCCGCTGCGCACGGCGCTACGGCGCGGCCTACATCCGCACCAACAACGACTCCGAGAACGCGCCAATGCTGGCCGTCAACCGCAAGCTAGGCTTCCAGCCAGAGCCAGGGAACTATCGTGTGCTGCGCGAAATCCCTTAGCGCGCAGAGAGTGCCTTGCAGGAAGGAAGGCCACCCCGAGATGGCGGACGGCTCAGAATGGCCGACGAAGCGCAGTGGACGAACAGTTCGCTGCCGTCCTCGATGAGTAGGATGGCATGGCATGCTGGCATCCATCCGGCGTTCCTCCACATCGGTTGTGCCGTGATCCTTTTCCTCGCTCTCCGGCAGGGCCTTTGTTATGGCCGCTAAATGTGGATGGCGCCGGCGGCTTCGCGAGCGTGGGCCTCGGCCTCTTCCAGCGTCGCGCCCAGCGCCGTAACGTGGCCCATCTTGCGGCCCGGACGCGAGGCAAGCTTGCCGTAGAGATGGACGTGCGCACCCGGAATGGCCAGCGCGCGATCGAGGCCCGTCGCCTCGGCCGGATCGGAGCGCTCGCCGAGCAGATTGATCATCACCGCGGCCGGCGCGACCATCTCTGGACTGCCCAGCGGCAGGCCGAGTACCGCGCGCAGGTGGTTGGCGAACTGCGAGGTAGCGCAGCCCTCGATGGTGTAATGGCCGGAGTTGTGCGGGCGCGGCGCGATCTCGTTGTAGAGCACGTCGCCGCCCTCCGTATGGAACAGCTCGACGCCGAAGACGCCGATCCCGCCGATCGCCTCGACGGCCTGGCGAGCGACCTCTGCTGCTCGCGCGGCGATAGCGGTGGGGATGGGCGCCGGCGCGCGCACGACGTGGCAGATGTGGTTGCACTGGACGGTCTCGACGGTGGGGTAGGTGACGAGCTGGCTGGCGCGTCCGCGGACGACCATCACGGCTAGCTCGCGCACAAACGGCACCCACACCTCGACGTACAGCGCGCGACTGGGGAAGCCGAGCCGCTCCAACGCGGGCGCAACATCGTTTGGGCCGTGCAGCGTCGCATTGCCGTAGCCGTCGTAGGCGTTGCGGCGGGCCTTGAGCACCAGCGGCCAACCGTGCGCGGCGGCGAAGCGGGCGATATCCTCCGGCGCACTGACCTCGGCGAAGGCGGCAACGGGCACACCAGCCTCCGCCATGAAACGCTTCTGTTCGAGCTTGTCCTGCACCAGGGCGAGCGCGCGGCCACTGGGGAAGACCGGCACACCCTGCGCGGCGAGCCAGTCCAGCGCCGGGGCATCCACAAACTCGTTCTCCAGCGTGACGGCGAGCGCGCCCTCGGCCAGCGCCAGCAGCGTCGCGTGGTCGCTCCAGTCGCCCACCAGCGCGCGAGCGGCGACGCGCGCGGCGGGGCTATTCGGCTCGCGCTCCAGGATGGCGACCTCTATGCCCAGCGGCGATGCGGCCTCGGCCGTCATGCGGGCGAGCTGTCCTCCGCCCAGAATGGCGACGCGTGCGGGATAGGCGAGGCGATCGCGTGCGGCAGGCTCGGCGGACGTGGCTGGGGGCGTGGTCGTCATCGGCGCGGGCTCCAGAGAGATTGACAAAGAGGACACAGAGAGCACGGAGGATTCCAAGAGAGAACGTACCACAAAGAAGCTGGCGCGCAGGTTTCATAGCCCTACGACTCGCCGCTATCGCCAGGCGGATGTATCCTGCACGCGGTGGTCGGTCCCGGCGTTTGATTGGCGACTTGGGAGGCAGCCAGCCATGAAGCTCAAGATTGATTGCGAGAGCGACGCACTCTACTTCCGCCTCGACGACTCGGATATCGTAGAGTCGGAGGAGGTGCAGCCGGGCGTGATTCTGGATTTCGACAGCCAGGGCTGGGTGGTAGGCATGGAGATGCTACATGTGAGCCAGCGCGTGGACCCGCAAGGACTGAACACGCTCCAGTTCGAGACGGTGTAGCTCAACTCTTCATCAACTGCGCGCGGGCTTCGCGGAGGCGCGCGGCGATGTGGGCCGGCTCGTCGCCGGTCAGCGCGGATTGCTTCAGCTCAGCCAGCACACGCGCCCACTGCGGCGCAGCGGGCAGATAGCGGGTGTCGCGGGCCAGTAGCTCCTGGAAGACGTGCAGCTCCAGCGCGCGCAGCGATTCGCGGTCGAGCGCGGCGTTCTCGTCGTCGTCGGTCTCGATCTCCCATTCGCTGTCGCGCGCGTTGTCGTGGACGCGCACGGCGAGCGCGGTGAAGTGCTCGCGCACCAGCTCTTCGAGGCGCGGCCGGTCTATGGCGCTGTGGTCGAAGCCGAGAATACCGGAGAGCGAGATATCAACGATCGGATCGGCGTCGCGCTCGTCGGGATGCTCGGCGGCCCATTGGGTGCAGAGGCGCTCGAAGCGCTCGTAGAGTGCCGCCGGGTTGGGCAGGCCATCCACGCGGCAGGTGAAGCGCAGGAACGGCCGGCGCGGATTGGTCAGATGCGCGGCGGTGTGGTGTGGCTCGCCTTCCGGCACCTCGGTCTCGACGCTGACGGCAAAGTAGCCGCGGTCCCAGGCGCTCTCTTCGGCGCCCCAGGTCTCGGTCGAGCCGGGATTGTAGAGCCAGCCGTCGCGGACATAGCTCTTGTGGATGTGGCCGAGCGCGACGTAATCCACCAGCCCGCGCAGGGGCTGGAACTGCTCGTAGGTCGGCAGGCCATGCAATTGGGGAACGATGCCCTCGACGCCGGTGTGCATCATCAGCACGCGATAGTCCACGCCCTCGGCATCCTCTTTGGTGCGATTGGCGAGCAAGACCTCGGCGAAGTTGTCCATCACGCGGGCGGTGTTGGCGCCATACCATGGCAGGCCGTAGACGCGCAGGCCGGGCTTGACGTCGTAGTACGCGCCGTGCAGCGTGCCGGGATCCCACGGCGTAAGCTCAGGGATGCCCCCCTCGACATGCGGATTGAGCAGGATCAAGACACCCTGCCAGCAGAGGAACTGCAGCCAGGAGGTGCCGTCGCGATAGTAGCTGCGGTCGTGGTTGCCCTCGATGGCGATAGCGGGAATGCCGGCTTCCTTAAGTCGGTGGAGCGCGGTCTGCGCCTGCATCAGCGTCTGCGCGTCGATCGCGCGCTTGTTGAAGAGGTCTCCGGCAATCAGGAAGGCATCAGCCCGACGCTCGATGGCCGCCTCCGCGACGGCGAAGAAGGCCTTGGCGAAGTCGTTGAAGCGCTCTTTCAGGCCGTATTGCTCGTAGCCGAGGTGGTTATCGGCGGTGTGAACGAAGATCGCACGCATGAGCCTCTCCCACGCTCTTTTCCAGTGGCAGGGACGAGAAACAAATTGGCAGCCGGCACACGTGCCCAGAGATGCGGCCCGGCCCCACTGAGTATTCCGGCAGAAGTCGCCGAGAGCGGAAGCGCACGGCCAGTCAAGAGGCAAGTATAGCATGCCCATCGTCCAGTTCTGGCCGGCATTCAAGGCGGCAAAGCGCTCAGGGCGAGTAGTAGATCGCATAGCCTTCGACGACGACGCGGGCATAGCCGGCGTGTGGCAGCCCCTCGGCGGCGGCCACGTCGGCGAATCCGGCGTCTTCGGCACTGCCGACGGGGATGAGATACGCGGGCCGCGCTGTAGCGGCAAGCATACGCTCGTAGCCCGGATACCGGTTGTTCATCAGATGCAGCTGCGGCTCGCCATACTGGCCGCGCACGGCGCAGAGCAGACGCTCGTCGCTCTCGAAGGCGAGGCGGTAACAGGTCCAGTAATCGCCGTAGAAGCGGGTCAGGTGGTGCGTCTCGAGGTAGGCGATCAGACGTTGGTCCGAGCGCGTGGCGGGCAGGCCGAAGCGGGTGGAATCGCCGGAGTAGGCCAGCGTCATCCCGGCCTCGACGACGGCCAGTGCGAAGACCAGAGCGAGGAGGAGCGCACTCACCGCAGAGGGGAGGGA
>DASUBU010000298.1:0-87293 GCA_035763125.1 Ktedonobacterales bacterium | reverse complement strand
ACGTCCTTAAGCATGAAGCCTGCGGCTCCGGCATCGAGCAGCGCCAGCACATATTGCTCGTCGTCATAGGCGGTCAAGCCCAGCACTGCCACATTGGGCAGCGCCTCTTTGATGCTGCGCGTCGCCTCAATGCCGCCCATGCCGCCAGGCATCGCCACGTCCATGATCGCCACATCGGGGCGTGTGCGCTGCGCCTCCGCCACCGCGGCCTGCCCGGTGGCGGCCTCAGCCACCACGCGAATATCCGGCTCTGCCTCCAGCAGGCGGCGCGTGCCCTCACGGACGAGGGCGTGATCATCAGCAAGCAGCACGCGAATCACGCGCGTAGTCTCCCCGCTGATCAGCGTGTCGGAGGGCGCGAGCGCCTCGTCCGAATCGCGGACGTCATCTTCCACGTAGGCCTCCTCGTGAGCTCCCGCGCGGTACAGGCGCCGCAGTGGCGCATGATGGCCAGGGCGAGTGGGTGCTGCTGCACTATGTCGAGACTATGTCGAGTTCAGTTGCAGTATACCCGCTCACCAGCGTCCACCGATACGGAATAGTGCGTACTCTGTCAGGATTCTGAGGCAGAGCAGGCGCATCCCTCTTGCGCATCAAGTGCCATCCTGGCAGAATAGGCGCGGTGACGCACCGCTGGCCGCTGGGCGGGCCGGATGCGGAGGCAGGGGAGGATACAGACTCGTGAAGGCCAAGTGGCTCAACGTCCTATTCATCGCGGTTCCGCTGACCGGTGCGGCCTGGTATCTCAACCGGCAGGGTCCCTACGCCGGCCAGCTTACCCTGGTGATCTTCGGTGTGGCCTTGCTCGCGGTGATCCCGCTGGCGAGCGTCTTCGGCCGGCTCACCGATACGCTGGGCAAGTATCTCGGCGACCGGCTCGGGGGACTGCTGAGCGCCTCGTTCGGCAACGTGCCTGAGCTTGCCATCGGGGTTGCACTGCTCATTCACGCCCACGTGCACATGACCCAAGCGCTTACCGTGGAGTCCGATCTCAAGGTCATCCGCGGACTGCTGCTGGGCTCGGTGATCAACAATCTGCTCTTTGTGCTGGGCTCGGCGGTCTTGCTCGCCGCGCTGCGCAACGGCCGCATGACATTCAGCGCGGAGGGCGCCGGCGGCTACGCTTCGATGCTGGCGCTGGCCGTGGTAGGCCTGGCGCTGCCAACGATTGCCGTGTCGCTGGCGGGGGTCTCTGGCGAAGAGCTGCAGGTATCCGCGGTCAGCGTTTCGGTGCCGTTCGGTATCATTCTGATCTTGAGCTACATCGCCTACATCGCCGCCACTGAGTTCCACCTTGGCATGCGGCCCAAGCGGGGAGCGGCGCGCGGGGAGGCAGGCGAAGCGGATGAAGGCGGCGACGCCGAAGAAGCAGCCGCACGGCCGGCGATCACGACCGATGGCGCGGTGGTGCTGGCCGACGCCCCCGCCCCCGAGACGGCACGCGAGCGCGCCGCCGCACAGGCCGAGAGCGCCAACGCCGACGCTATCGCGCGCGAGAAGCTCCGCGAGCTGCGGCGCCAGAACCCGTACGCGGTGCCGGTAGCGCTTGCTGGGCTGGCCGCGGCCTCGGTCGCCACCGTACTGATCGCGGTCGTGCTGGTCAGCGTGACCGACAATGTGATCGTCAACACCAACCTGACATCGCTCTCCGTCGGTCTGGTGCTCTTCCCGATTGTGTGCAACCTCGGCGAGCAGGCCGGCGCCATCACCAATGCCTGGCGCAACCGCATGGAGGGCACGATGGCGGTGGCAGCGGGCTCGAGCGTGCAGGTGGCGCTCTTTGTGACGCCGGTGCTGGCGCTGGTGAGCGTACCCCTGGCGGCAGGCAATCTCGCGCTGATGCTGCCGATCATCTTTCCCGCGCTCGAGCTGGTGGTGCTGGGGCTGGTCTGCTTCGTCTACGCGCTGGTCAGCCTGGATGGCGAGACCACCTGGCTCGAAGGCCTGCAGCTGCTGGCGTTCTACGCCATGGTGGTGGCCGTCGCTTTCGTGTTGCCCGGCCGCTGACCTCGCGAGGAGCTCCAGGCCATACCGGGCTGAGCAGTGCCGGGCGGGCCGTGTGGTGGTAAGATCGCTTCAGAGGGCGAAACGATCAGCCACGGCCAGCCGGCGCATGGCGTGCTGCAATGCGCAGACGGCGCGCGGGCGGCAGTGAAGGAGCCACGGCAATGGATGTGGCAGCCAGGGGTACGGCGCAGGGGGGGAGCTCGTCGTTCCCGCTCGCCGATCGCTACCGCGTCATCGCGCGCGTCGGTTTGGGCGGTACGGCGATCGTGTACCGCTGCGTGGATCTGCACACTGACCGGATCGTCGCGGTCAAGGTATTACGCTCGAACGGGCCGCTGATCCCGGAGGCGGCAAAGCGCTTCAGGCGCGAGGCACTGCTGGCCGCCACGCTCTCCAATCCGCACATCGTGCGCGTGCTCGACTTCGGCTACACCGTGCCGCCCGCCATCTCGCCGCGCTCCAGTTGGAACGACGAGACAGACCAGCCGGTACCCTACCTGGCGATGGAGTATGTCTACGGCTCGACACTCAAGGCGCTGGTGCGCGAGCACGGCCCACTGCCGCTGGAGTGGGTCTGGACGATTGGCGCGCAGCTCTGCGGCGCGCTGGCGGCGGCGCATGCCGCGGGTGTCGTGCACCGCGACGTCAAGCCGCAGAATGTGCTGATGGTGGATTCGCGGCTCGAGCTGCTGGCCAAGCTGACTGATTTCGGCATCGCGCGCCAGATGGGCAGCGATCTGACCACACTCACCGCGACCGGGCAGGTGATCGGCACGCCGGACTATCTCTCGCCGGAGCAGGTGATCGGCGAGCAAGGCGGCGCGTTATCGGACCTGTATGCGCTGGGCGTAGTGCTCTACGAGCTGATTACGGGACGCCTGCCGTTTGAGGCGGAGACGCCCCTCGCCGCGGCCTCCAAGCGCATGCTGGTTGACCCGCCGCCGCTGACACACTTCCGCCCGGACGTGCCGGGGCCGGTGCAAGAGGTCGTGCTGGCAGCATTGCGCCGTGACCCCGCCGAGCGCTACGCAGACGCACAGGATTTCGCGCAGGCCCTGGAGTGGAGCCGCGAGCGAGCGCCCGCGCAACCGCCGGTGGGGCGTGGGAGCTGGCTGCTGGCCCAGCGCCGCCACGCGCCCGACGTGGCGCCATCGGCCGCGCCAGCGGGGGTCGAGCCGGCGGCACTCCCGGCCGCGGGAGACCTACTCCTAGGGGAGCACGAAGACGACGGCGAGGAGCTGCAACCTACCGTCCTGCGGGTGGTCCCGCTGGCCCCCGGCGTAGAACCCACTGAGGCCGTCGTCGCGGACGACGGCCTCGCGGGGCCTCCGGCCGGCGGAAGCGACGCAGCCGAAGCCGCGTTCGAGGTGCCCAACCGCGCCGCGCCGCCAGACACGACAGCCCCATGAGGCCACCCAGCGGCCTGGCGGCTAGTGGAATTTACCCTCGCGCGCGATCTGCTCCAGCTTGGCACGCAGACGCTCGACGTGCTTTTCATCGTCGCGCCGAAGGTCCGCGACCAGCTCCTGGCAGTCGTGCTGGCCTGCCTCCTGGCAATCCCGCAGGTAGACATCGTAGGCAGCAATCGCCTCGAGCTTGCTCTGCAGGATGGTCAGCAGGTCATAGTTGAGGTTGCTCAGAGGCAAGGCCCCGCGGGACTTCGCCATCTCTCCGGTTGTCTTTGGCATCGTCTGTCCTCACTCTCATGGTACTGTGCGTTCGCTCTGCTGTGGCCCGCCTCCGCCGATGGCCTGGCAGACCATACGCCCATGCGTTGCCTGCAAGGGCCATACCCACCCGTGCCCGAACGTGGTGAGCCAAGGCCGGCGGCGCTGCCCACCTCGACCGATGGATGCGGCGGGTCTCTCGGGCATGGTCCCATGTCTAGTGGCGCACACCGCCGTCACGTGGGCATGGCGAAACGGCGCCGCCTACTCACAATTTCCTCACAGATGCGGGCGAGAAGCCGCCGTATTGCGCTCCTGTCCCGTTGCCTGCCGAATTCAGCGGCGCGGCATGGCAATCGGGCGCGTGCAACCACACCCGTCCCCTGCCGTACACTATGTGGGTTGGAAAACACGGATCGAAAGCCGGTGACGTCCACGCGCGCCGGCTGGTCTGCACTGTTGTCAGGGCATGCTGCCTGGGTGCCCGGTACTGAAGCCGGGCGAGGGCGCCAGTTGCTGAGGCTTTGGGAGGTTGACATGAAGCGGACACAGGTGGCGGCGCTGCTGGCCGGCGCCGCGCTAGGACTGACGGGCGTCGCGGTGGCCGTCGCGCTTTCGCGCAAAGAGGGCCGTGAGGCCGCCAAGCGGCTGCTGGACAAGACGGCGCCGTACGCGGCGCAGGCACGCCAGGTGGGCGAGCGCGTCGCCAAGACTGCCGGCGAGCAGTACCAGGTGCTCGCGCCGAAGGCGGCCGAGGTGCTCGGCGCCGTACGCGAGCAGGCTCCGTCGGCGGTGGGCGCGGTGAGCGCGCGGCTGCCGTGGATCCAGAACGGCGCGACGGCAAAGACAGCCGAGCTAGACGCCTAGCGCGGCACCGATCGTTCCGCAGGGCGCGGAGCGGGTGGCGACGGGGGCATTCCCCGCGCTCCGCTCCGCGTTCGTCGTATTGCTGCGCGAAGCGAAGCGGGATGAGCAAACGGGCGGTCAGGAGGGATGGCGCACTTGCGGCACAGGCTCAAGCGGGACGGTTGTACACCTGGACACCCTGGGGACCCCCGACGTAGACGCGGTCGGTCATGCTGACAAAAAGGCCATGCTCCACGACACCGGTGATTGCCTTGATGTAGGCGGCGAGCGCCTCCGGCTGGTAGAGAGGGCTGACGGCGCAGTCGAGAAGGTAGCTGCCGCCATCGGTGACGTACGGGCGTGCCTGGGGGTTGGCGGCATCTTCGCCTGGCGCGACGCGCAACACTGGCCGCGCGCCGAGCGCGACGAGGCGGCCGGCGGTATGACGCCAGCCAAAGGGGACCACCTCCACCGGGACGGGGTGCGTGCTGGCGAGCACGGGCACAAGCTTGGTGGCGTCCACGACGATGATGCGAAAGCGGCTGGCGGCGGCGACAAGCTTCTCATGCAGTAGCGCTCCGCCGCGGCCTTTGATCAGATTGAGCTGCGGCACGGAGACTTCGTCGGCGCCATCAATGCTGACGGTGAGCGTCTCCACGCCGTCGAGCTCGGCGATGGGGATGCCCAGCGCGGTCGCCTGCTGGCGCGTATGCTCAGAGGTTGGCACGCCCGTGACGCGCAAGCCTGCCCGCACACGCGCGGCCAGCTCATCGAGCATCAGGTCGGCGGTCGAGCCGGTGCCGAGGCCGACAATCGCGCCATCGGGGATGGTGGCGACCGCTGCGCGTGCCGCCTCACGCTTCCAGCTTGCCTTTTGCTCGGCCGTCACGCCGGCGAGCCCGCCTTGCTGATCCTGCTGGGTCACGCTGCGCTCCTATTCCTGGCTTCATCAAACTGGCGACTGATCGCTGGCGACGACGAACCTATTCGCGTGCAGACCGGCACAGCGACCAGAGCATCCGAGCATCCACGGAGCGCCGGATGTGCCTGGACCACGCCACTCACCTCGTCGCAAGATGCGCCGTCGTGGTCGCATCAAGCCACTCAGGCCAACGGCACCGTGCGATCGGAGCCTGGCGCCGGAAGGTCACCCGCGCGTATGCGGCGCGCGGTGGCGCGGTCGCGCGAAGCGTCGGTGTGCAGCATCGGGAATGGGCGGTGGAAGCGGCGATCGAAGTCGCGGGCGCGCTCTTCGGTCAACTGGGCGCGCTGCTCGTGTGCGCTGGCCAGCAGCTCGCGCTTGTCGTCGTCGGGCAAGGCGCTGGCCAACAGATAGGCCAGCGTGAAATCCGGCTTGCCGCGCTCAGCATAGTGGCGCGCCCGCTCAGCGGGGTCGGCGCCGCCAGCAAGCTCCTCGCGCGCAAGCCCGACGAAGACCTCTTTGATGCGCGCGCGAAACTGCGCGTTGAAGTCGCTGCCCTGGTCAGGACTCGACATCAGCTCCCCCTTCCTCGCGGGTCTCACTGATCTCTCATTATAGCGCCAGGCGATTCGCGCGGCATCGCGCTCTCCAGAGTTGGCACGCGACTTGGTATAGAGGCGACTAGAGGGACTGAGAAAACGCCCTCTGACGCCCGGTCGAGTGGGCGCCGAACGGCCTTAGCCAAGGAATGACAGGAACCCCTATGCTCGGTACCGTGCCGCTTTCCGACGCTCAGCACGTAGCGCGTGCCCCGCGGGCGCCGCGCAAGGCCATCCCAGACGGCGCCCTCGCGCCACAGGCCACGCAGCCTGCGCCGCGCAACGTACCTGCCCCGCCGCGGCCGCACTCGTTCGTCATCGAGCGCACCGCACCGGCGGCGACGGACATCCCTGCCGCGCGGAGGGAGAACATGCCGCGCGCGCGGAGCTTCCTCGCGCCGCTGCTGGCACTCTTCGCGCTGCTGAACGTGGGCGACCTGGCAAGCACGTATCTGGGGTTGTACAACGGGATGCGTGAGGGCAACCCGTTGATGGGCGCGCTGCTGGCACAATATGGCTTCGGCGCGCTGATCCTCTATAAGCTGTTGGTCATCGCCGCGGTGACGGGGGGCATCGTCTTCCTGCACACGTTCCACCGCCGCGTGGCCAGCGTGACGGTCTGGGTCTGCAACTCGCTGGTGCTGCTGGTGGTGGTGATCAACGTGGCGCAGTATCTGGCGATCCGCTAGGTACGCGCCACCCCACTATTTGCCGCCCACCTGTCCCGCACGCTCTGGCTCTGCATGGGCGCTTCCGGGCGCGCCGCGAGACCTACGCGGAGCTGGGCGCGCCGGAGCGCGGAACTGGGCGAAGACGCCAAGCAGCGCCGGCGGCAATGAGCCAACGAGCAGTGTCCCATCCAGCTCGTGGCGCTCCTCGGTCACGTGGCCCCGCCGGTGGAAAACCTCCACCAGGTCGCCGCGCTCGAACGGCACCAATACGCGCACTGGCACCAGTTGCGCGGCGATTACCTCACCCACGCGCCGCAACAGATCGGGGATGCCCTGGCCGGTCAGTGCGGAGACCGGGACGGCGTTCGGCCACAGCGCGGTATCCACCGCGGCCGGGTCGGGCAGCAGGTCAATCTTGTTGAGCGCCGTGACGCGCGGCTTATCGGCTGCGCCCAGCTCAGCCAGCACGGCGTTGACGGTCTCGCTCTGTTCGATGGCGTTCTCATGGGTCACGTCCACCACTTCGAGCAAGATATCGGCCTCGACGACCTCCTCCAGCGTCGCACGGAACGCGGCGACCAGACTCGTCGGCAGCTTCTGGATGAAGCCGACGGTGTCGGTCATTAGCGCCTCCTGATGGGTCGGGAGGGTGACGTGGCGCGTGGTCGGATCGAGGGTGGCAAAGAGCTTGTTCTCGGCGATCACACCGGCCGAGGTGAGCGTGTTGAAGAGCGTGGACTTGCCGGCGTTGGTATAGCCGACGATGGCGACCACCGGGATGGCTTTGGCGCTGCGCTGGCGCCGCAGAATGCCACGCTGCTGGCGCACCGCCTCCAGCTCGCGCTTGAGCTCGGCGATGCGTGTGCGGATTCGCCGGCGGTCAATCTCCAGCTTCGTCTCACCCGGGCCGCGGACGCCAATCGCGCCGCCCGTGCCACCGGTGGCGCCGCGCGAGCCGCCGCCCACACGTGACATCGCCCGGCCGCGCCCGGTCAAGCGCGGCAGCCGGTATTCGAGCTGGGCAAGCTCGACCTGGAGCTGGCCTTCACGCGTGCGGGCATGTTGGGCGAAGATATCGAGGATGAGGGCGGTGCGGTCAATGACGCGCGCTCCGGTGATGTCTTCAAGGTTGCGCTGCTGCGCGGGGGCCAGCTCGTCGTCGAGGATCAGCAGATCGTAGCCGGGGTCCTCGTGGAGCTGCGCGAGCTCATCCGCGCGCCCCTTGCCCATATACGTGGTTGGGTCAGGACTGCGCAGCCGCTGGATCATGCTGCCGACGATCTCCGCGCCGGCTGTGCGGGCGAGCGACCCAAGCTCACTCACCGAGTCTTCCACACCCCATAGCACATCGCCATTCGCCTTCTCCACCGCCGCCAGAAACGCCCGCTCGAGGGGTGCGGCGGGGCTGGTCGTCAGCAGTCGCCCGTTTTTCGCCGTAAACGTATCCTCCTTTGGTCTGCCGAGCGCCGGCGGCCCCATTGGCCGCGACGGCGGCATTGTATCATCGCGGCAGGGGATGTGCCACGCCTGACGGCGGGACAGATTGCGATCCGTGCAGAAATCTCCCGGAGAGAATCCGAAGGCGCGCTATCACTGCGTCTCCACAGCCAGCGAGCGCCACGCTGGCTTGGCGAGCGAGTTCAGCGCGGAGATGGTGCGTCAAGACGCGAGGAGGGCGGTTCCTCGGTGCCGGGCAGCGACTGCTCACTCGTCGTGCTCTCCAGTCGCCGCTGGGCCGGGCCCCGCGCGTGCCGCTCAGCCACGATCAGTGTGTCAACGCCCGCCAGCGCCAGGAGACTAAGGACCAGCTCTACCAGCGCGCCAAACTGCTGGATATAGAAAAGGAAGATCTGACTGAACAAGAGCGAGACAAGGATGCTGCGCTTGAGCCACTCGTATGCGCGCAGGCGCGAGCGTGGCAGGGCGATCAGTCCGGCCACGACCAGCGCCGCGGCGGCCAGCGATGAGGCGAGCAGGCCGAACTGGACGATGCGATGGCCCCTAAGGTCAAAAAGTCCAGGTGTGAACAGACTTCCCACCGTGGCCAGAGTCGCCGCCACCAGCTCGTAGCCGAAGAGCAGCAGAAACACGAACACGTAGGCGACGATCAGGACCACAAGCACCCTGGGCAGCCAGCGCCAGGCGACCGCCCGTGCATAGGCGCGGGTCATCGCTCGGCGGGCACGCTGCCATCGCGAGACACGCTCGGCCTCCGGCGGAACCTGCACGTCCAGCGCGCTCAACGCCTGCCAGAGCCCTTGGGCCAGCGGCCCCGTGGCGCCACTATCACGCAGCAGCTGTCGCGCACGCGCGCGGTGCGCGACATCAGCGGGGTCGAGCACGATCTCCACCGCTTCGTCATAGGCGTTCGCCAGCAGCTCGCGTTGGGTGAAGCGTCCCGACCGCTCGATCGTGCGAACTGCGAGGAAGAGAGAGGCGAAGACCAGATAGATGATGGCGACGGCCGGCTGAAAGAAATAATCGTTGGTGCTGGTGAGAAACTTGCCCACCTCATCAATGAGGAGGCCGAAGCCGGCACCGCCCAGCAGCGCCGCCACCCGCTGCATGCTGCGACTCACGAAAGCCAGCAGCAGCACGAGCGCGACAAGCATGAGCAGCCCGCCCCACAGCAGGTGGGCGATATGCAGCCCGGCGCCACCGAGCTGCGGAAAACCCGTCAGTACCAGATAGAAGCGCGTCAGCAGTAGCGAGACCACCCCGGAGATGAAGAAGATCTCCGAGAGGGCGCCCAGGTCCGTGTCGCGGGCCAGCCAGCGCTCGCGTGCGCGCTCCGTGTCGCTTGGGAGCGCGTTGCCCTGCCCTCCCTGGACGCTCGGCGCGTTCTGCGTGCCTGGTGTATCTGCTGTATGCTCCGCAGCTCGCTCACGCATGGCATGTCTCGCTTTCGCGGCGCTCTCGCGCATTGGCATCCCTCCACAGGATACGCGAAGGAACAGGCGACATGTGCGCCAGATTCCCTCAAGTCGCATGCCGCGTCAGGATGCCGACCGCTCGGCTGCGGATTGCGGTTGCCAGGGCAGTATGATATACTAGCGAGGTGTGCGCGGCGCCCTGGCAACTGTGCCGGGAAGAGACGGCACGCATCTATCTCACACGTCTCCTGATCGCTCGGAGGGTCTGGCGTGGCGCGTTCGCCGCGCTCCTGCGAGCGGCGTGACGGAGGCGGAGGATCAACAAGACAGAGGAGGACATGCGCAGCGTGGCAAACGTCGCAAGTATGAAGCAACTGCTCGAAGCGGGCGTCCACTTCGGGCACCAAACGCGTCGGTGGAATCCGAAGATGCGGCCGTTCATCTTCACGGCGCGCAACGGCATCCACATTCTCGACCTGCAGCAGACGGTCACTCGGCTCAACGAAGCCTATCAGTTCATCTCGCATCTGGTCGCCAATGGCGACACCGTGCTGTTCGTCGGCACGAAGAAGCAGGCCCAGGAAGCGATCGAGCAGGCGGCCGAGGAGAGCGGGCAGTATTACGTGAACAGCCGCTGGCTTGGCGGCATGCTGACCAACTTCGAGACGATCCAGAAACGCATCCGCTACATGAAGGATCTCGAGGCGCGCAAAGAGCGCGGCGAGTTCGAGCGGCTGACGAAGAAGGAAGCGCAGAAGCTGCAAGACGAGCTGGAGCGCCTGGAGCGGACGCTGGGCGGCATCCGCGATATGCGGCGGCTGCCGGGGGCGATCTTCGTAGTAGACACGAAGAAAGAGCACACGGCCGTGCTGGAGGCGCGCCGGCTGGAGATTCCAGTGGTGGCGCTGGCCGACACGAACGTGGACCCAGACGAGATTGATTACCCGATCCCGGCCAACGACGACGCCATTCGTGCCGTGCGGCTGCTGTGCGCCAAGATGGGCGAAGCAGCCAAAGAGGGCCGCCATCAGCAGGAGGCACTCAGAGAGCGCGAAGAAGCCGCCCCTGAGCAGCCCGTGACCGCCGCGCCGGTGCGCCTGGAGGAATTCGGTCTGGAGCCGGAAGCCGCAGCGGTGCCGGAGGCCACAGCGGCGCCGGAGCCCGCTCCAGCGGCGGCGGAGGCCGCCGAAGCGGGTGAGCCGGTCGCTGCAAGCGAGGCCCAATAAGCCCACGCTTGCTCGTCTCGTGGCGCGCTCCGTACTGCGCGGAGCGCGCACTACTCTTGGCAGCTGGACGGCACGCGCCCGGCTGGAACACTGGATGCAGTCATCGGCGGGGAGGCCCGCCGGCACGCGCGGCACGGATGACCCGGGGTGCCGCGCGTTTGTGTGCCCGCGCCGCGACATTCGTGTGCAACACGGACGCAGCGGTGGCATGGTACGATGGAGCCGCCGGGAATCCCACCGCCGGACATACCGCTGTGCCCTTGGCGGCCATCTGCGGTACCAGGCGGAACCGACGTTGAGGAGTGTTAGATCACCTATGGAAGCGACCGCGAAAGATGTTGCCAAGCTCCGCGAGATGACCGGCGCCGGCTTCGCCGACTGCAAGAAGGCGCTCAGCGAGGCAACGACGCTGGACGAAGCCGTGAAGATTCTGGAGCAGGCGGGTGCCAAGCGCGCCGAGAAGGTCAAGAGCGCCGAGCGCGAGACCACCGAAGGTATCGTCGCCGCCTACCTTCACCACGGCGGCAACCTCGGCGTGCTGCTCGAGCTCAACTGCAGCACCGACTTCGTCGCGCGCAGCGACGAGTTCAAAAACCTCGCCAAAGAGCTGACAATGCAGATCGCCGGCATGGCGCCGACCTACATCTCCTTCGCCGACGTGCCCGAGAGCGTGCTGGAGCAGCTCCAGCGCGAGGCCGCGGAGGACCCTGAGGTCCAGAAGAAGCCGGAGCGGCTGCGCGGGCAGATCGTCGAGGGCAAGGTCAAGAAGCAGCTCACGTCGCAGATCCTGCTGGAACAGCCCTGGGTCAAAGACGACAAGATCACCGTCGCGAAGCTGGTGGACGACGTCATCCGCAAGACTGGTGAGAACATTGTGGTGCGCCGCTTCACGCGCTACGTGCTCGGTGAGTAGAATACGCGGGGCCGCGGCGCGGGCGTCTATTGCCCAACCGGCCCCCCACCGCGGGCCTGTGCGGGATGCTGGATGCCTTATGTAGGGAGATGATATGACGGCCGAAAGCGGCTACCAGCGCGTGCTCCTCAAGCTCAGCGGTGAGGCGCTGATGGGCGAGCAGGGCTATGGCATTGACGCTGACGTTCTGCGCTACATCGCCGACGAGCTGGTGCCGGTGCATGCGGCAGGGGTCGAGGTCGCCATCGTCATCGGCGGCGGCAACATCCTGCGCGGCAAGACCGCCGCCTCGGCGGGGATGGACCGCGCCCAGGCCGACTATATGGGCATGCTGGCGACGACCATCAACGCGCTGGCGCTGCAAGACGCGCTGGAATCGGCGGGCATGCCGACGCGCGTGCAGACCGGCATCACGATGCCCGAAGTGGCCGAGCCGTTCATCCGCCGGCGCGCGATGCGCCATCTGGAGAAGGGGCGCGTGGTGATCCTGGCGGGCGGCACGGGCAACCCGTACTTCACCACCGACACCGCCGCCGCCTTGCGGGCCGTCGAGCTGAATTGCCAGGCGTTGCTGAAGGCGACTAAGGTGGATGGCGTCTATGACGCGGACCCCATGCACGACCCCCGTGCGCGGCGCTTTTCCGAGATAGACTATCTGCGCGCGCTGAACATGGGACTGGCGGTGATGGACGGCACGGCGCTGACGCTTTGCCGCGATAACAGGCTACCCATCGTGGTCTTCAATATGCATGAACCGGGCAACATCGCGGCGATCGTCAGTGGCGAGCGACGCGGTACACTGGTGCATGCGCTGCCAGAGGGGCGTGACGCGATATGGGCGGAGTAGAGAGAGATTCGCGCAGGTCTTGCCCATCGCGGCTGACAGGCGACGCTCGCCGCGGCGGTAGCGCGAGAGGAAGGAGTACGAGCTATGGCCGATGATGTCTTCGCCGATGCCGAACATCGTATGCAGACGACCGTCGAGACGCTGCGGCGTGATCTGGCGTCGGTGCGCACGGGCCGCGCGAGTCCGGCGCTGATCGAGCGACTGTCGGTCGAGTACTACGGCAATCCGGCGCCGCTACAGACCATCGCCACGATCCACGCGCCCGATGCCCGGACGCTCACCATCTCGCCGTACGATCCCAAGGCCGTTGGCGACATCGAGAAGGCGATCCAGAAGAGCGACCTGGGCCTCAATCCGATGGTGGATGGCAAGCTGCTTCGCATCACGATCCCGCCGCTCACCGAAGAGCGCCGCCGCGACCTGGTGAAGGTAGTCCATAAGAAGATGGACGAGGCCAAGGTGGCGGTGCGCAATGTCCGGCGCGACGCGCACGACAAGCTGCGCGACGAAGAGAAGAAGAAAGAAATCTCGGCCGACGACCTCAAGCGCGGCACGGACCGCCTGCAAAAGCTGACCGACAAATACGTCGCGGAGGTCGAGAAGGTCGGCGCGAGCAAAGAGCAAGAGATCCTCTCAGTGTGACGGCGATGGCGAGCCGATGACTGCCGCAAGAACCGCCCAGCGCGTGATGGAGAGAGCGAGCGAGTCATGAGTGTGACGACGACGATACGGCGACGGCTGCGGCATCTGCTGGCGGCGGTGGGCGTCGCGCTGGATGGCGGCGCGAAGCTGCGCGAAGCGGAGCGGCAGGCCGAGGTGGCGCGGCTGCGCTTCCGCGACGGCCGAGCGATCCCACGCCACATCGCCATCATCATGGACGGCAACGGTCGCTGGGCGACCGCGCGCCATCTGCCACGCTCGGTGGGCCATTCGGCCGGCGTCGAGGCGCTGCGCCGTGTCGTCCAGCTCGCCGATGACTACCACGTGCCGATGCTCACCGTCTACGCCTTCTCGACCGAGAACTGGGGCCGGCCACAGGAGGAAGTGGACGCCCTGATGCGGCTGATGTGGGAGACGATCCGCACGGACGTGGACCGGCTGCACCGCAACGGCGTGCGGCTGCGCCACGTTGGCCGGCTGGAAGGGCTGGCGCCCGATATTCAGGAGGCGATCCAGTGGATGCAGGATCTCACCCGCGACAACACCAAGCTGGAGCTGAACGTCTGCTTCAACTATGGTGGCCGGGCGGAGATTGTGGACGCGGTGCGCGCGATCGTGGCGGAAGGCGTGGCGCCGGAGCAGGTCAATGAGGAGCTGATCGAGCGCCATCTCTACACGCGCGGGCTGCCCGATCCAGACCTGGTGATTCGCACAGCGGGCGAGATGCGTCTCTCGAACTACCTGATCTGGCAAGTGGCCTACGCGGAGTATTACTCGACGCCGACGCTCTGGCCCGATTTCGCCCACGACGACTTTGTCGCCGCGCTGGATGCCTATGCGCAGCGCAAGCGCCGTTTCGGCAAGACCGACGCTCAGCTCGGTGCTGAGGCGACCGGCGCCCAATCCGCACCGCAGGCCGCGCAGAGTGGCGATACGCATGCGCTACCTGTGGCCCACGGCACGCGCTAGCGGTGCAGCCAGGGTGCCGCTGCGCAGTTTGGCTCTTGCACGTGGCACGAACTTGCTGGTACCTGTGGGCATGGGACATGGGAGCGGCGCATGGGGGCAGTGGAAGCGCGTGCGGCGGGAGGCGAGGGGAACGAGCGATGGCTGTAGGGAGGCCTGGCAAAGCCGCCGGGCGTCGAGCGGGGGGAGCGAGAAGCGTGGCGGTTAAGAGCACCCCCACCCGAGACGATAGTGGCGCGGACGCGCGCAGGTCGTGGCGGAGCTCGCTGCTCCAGCGGGTGCGTTCGGCGGCGGTGCTGATTCCAATCGTGATTGCGCTGGTCTTCTTCGGCGGCTGGGTGGCCTTTGCCGGCGCGCTGGTCGCGCTGGGCCTGGGCTTCTTCGAGCTGCGCGCGATGTTTCGCCATGCTGGCTGGCAGCCGCTGACCTGGCTGGGGCTGGGCTTCGGCGCTTTGATGCTCATCGCGGCGCGCGTGCTGGTGATGACCGAGAGCTTGGCGGCGACGCTGGTGCTGGTGGGCGCGGCGGTGTCGGGCCTGCTGATGCTCTCACTGGGCTGGCTGGTGCTGACACGCCGCACACTCGACGGCGCGGTGACCGACTGGGCGCTGACGCTGGGCGGCGCGCTGTATCTGGGCTGGCCGCTGCCGCTCTTCCTGCTGCTGCGCGGCGATACGCTCGGCGCCGCCGCGCCGGGCTTCTGGTGGCTGCTGGCGGTCTTCTTCATGACATGGGCGAACGACACCTTCGCGCTGCTGAGCGGCTACTACTTCGGCCGTGGCGGCATTCACCCGCTCTCACCGCTGATCAGTCCTAAGAAGACCTGGGAGGGATTTGCCGGAGGACTGATCTTTACGGTGATCGCGGCGCTGGTCTTTCTATTGTTGCTTCCCGGCGTCTTCGGCCACCCGTTCCCGCGGCTCGGCCCGCTGGACGCGGTGATCATGGGTGTACTGGTGGCGGTGGCGGCAACGATCGGTGATCTGGCTGAGTCGCTGCTCAAGCGCGGGGCGCGGGTGAAGGATAGCGGGACGATCGTGCCCGGCCACGGCGGCTTGCTCGACCGGATGGACAGCCTGCTCTTCGTGGTGTTCGTCGTGTTCTTCTACGCGCTGTATCTGCGCCTGCTACCGCTATGAAGCCATGACGCTCGGCCTAGATACTACATACACCTACACGTTGACGGTCTCGCCTGCGCGGGCAGTGAGATTGGCCTGAATGAAGTGGTCGAGGTCGCCGTTGAGGTAGCCGGTGGTATCGCCGGCTTCGGCCCCGGTGCGGTGGTCCTTGACCAGGCTGTAGGGGTGGATGGTGACGGTGCGAATCTGGTTGCCGAAGTCTGCCTCGACGTGCACCCCCTTCAGCCGCGCCGCCTCGCGCTCGCGCTCCTCCAGCTCTAGCTCATACAGCCGCGACTTGAGCACACGCATCGCCACCTCGCGGTTCTGAATCTGTGAGCGCTCGTTCTGGCAGGTGACGACGATGCCGGTTGGCTTATGCCGGATGCGAACGGCGGAGTCAGTCTTGTTGATGTGCTGACCGCCCTTGCCGGTCGCGCGGAAGGTGTCAATTTCGAGGTCTTCGGGGCGTACGCTGATCTCAATCGGCTCGTCGCCCATATCGGGCATCACCTCGACCTTGGCGAACGAGGTCTGGCGGCGGTGGGCGGCGTCGAACGGCGAGAGACGTATAAGGCGGTGCGCGCCGGCCTCGCCACGCAGGTAGCCGTAGGCATAGGGGCCGCCGACGCTGAACGTGGTGCTCTTGATGCCGGCTTCTTCGCCGGGCATCTCGTCGAGGAGATCCACCTTGTAGCCGTGCGCCTCTGCCCAGCGCATGTAGGCGCGCTGGAGCATCTGCACCCAGTCCATGGCGTCGGTGCCGCCATTGCCAGCATGGATGGAGACGAGCGCGGACTTGGCGTCGTGCTCGCCGTTGAGCAGCAGCTTGAAGCGCTGGCGCGCTAGCTCGGCATCAACGGCCGCCGTCTCGCGCTCGACCTCGGCCGCAAGCTGGGCGTCAGGCTCGGTATCGAGCATCTCAGCCAGCTCGCCGAGGTCAGCCAAACGCTGGCGGAGCGTCTCCCAGGTGGTCACGTCTTCGCGCAGACGCGCGAGGAGCTGCATCTGACGCTGGGCATGCTGGCGGTCGGCGTAGAAGTCGGGGGCGAGGGATTCTTCCTCGATGCGGGCTATCTCGTCTTGCTTACCGGCCAGGTCAAAGATGCACCGCGATTTCTTCGACGCGGCGCCGCAGGGCTTCGATGCGATTCGTCATGTCACTCATACCCGCATGATATGCGATGGCGGCCGGCGGCGTCAAGGCGGCGACGCTCGAACGCTTGCGGCCAATTCGAGATTGACAACGGACAATCCAGGTGCTAGAATACGGAATGCATCGCGGGGTAGAGCAGTGGTTAGCTCGTCGGGCTCGATCCGTGAAGTACAGTTCATGAACACAAAGCAAAAGGGAGACATCGCGGAGCAAGCGGCCGTTCTTCACGCGTTGAAGCGCGGCTGGGGGGTACTCAGGCCGGTCGGGGACAGGTTGCCATATGACCTCGTGTTCGATCTGGAGGGAGTTCTCGTCAAGCTCCAGGTGAAGTACGCATGGTTTGACGGGCCGTCTGGCAACTACGTTGTGGACAACCGTCGAACGAAGACGAATCGTCGAGTGATGGTTCGTGATGCATACTCTGCCGAGGATTTTGACTTTGCTCTGGTGTACGTCGAGGATCTCGACGTGTTCTATGTTCTCCCATGTGATGTGTTCATCGGCTACGGCAGTGAGATTCACTTCGTCGAAGCCGACAAGCGACAGCGAAAACCAACATCCGCCGATTATCGCGAGGCTTGGGAGCTGATTTCACAATGGGCTGCACGGAGGGAAACCTCCGTGCGAACACCTCACAAATTCGGGGAAGCCGTTGGCGGGGTAATCCCGAGCGAAGCTCTCGAGGATGAGTAATCCAAGGGAGAACGTGTAGAGACTTGATGTGAGGCACCCTAACGGGTCATGCCGAGGGTGAAGGGAAAGTCCAGACTACAAACCGGTTCGCTGGGCAGCGAAAGCTGTAGTAGTAAGCATAACCCGGAGGTCGCAGGTTCGAATCCTGCCCCCGCTACCACGCACCGGCGCCACTCGCGCCGGTGCGTCTTTCTGGCGGTGTAGCTCAGCGGTAGAGCAGGGGACTCATAAGCCCTTGGTCACTGGTTCAAATCCAGTCACCGCCACCACCCAGGCTCCCAGCGCATGCGCTGGGAGCCTCTTCGTGTGTGCCAACATCCACTGGCGCACTTGAACATCGGGCCACTAGTCTGCCGGCCGCGCGGCCGTGCTGATCCCCCGACATGCACCAGCAGGCCAGGCTGTAACGAACGCATCACGACTGGCTCACAATGCTCCGCGTGCGCAAGGACTATACGTCGCCGCGCGAGCCGTGGCATGACTTGCGCAGGGACGTGATCGGGGCGGCTCACCACTAGCCTCTTCGCGAACATCGCGGTTTGCTCACTACACCGCACCTATGGCAGCATGGGCGCCCATAGCACATGAGAGGGAGGATCTGCATGGCTCAACGGAAGGTTCCATGGGGCCGGGTAACGGCCATCGGGACGGCGGCGGTCACGGTTCCCATCGCCGCCGGCATCGCGTCGGGCATCGCGTACAGCGCCCTCGCCATTGACCATGCCGTTCCTCTGCCGGCCGCCGTGCCAGCCGAGCGGCGCCGCCTGCCGGGCACCGCGGCTGGTGCGATCAGCTACTATGTGGACGAGAGCGCACCCGGCCGTCCGCTTGTCCTGGTCCACAGCGTCAACGCCGCCGCCTCGGCGTATGAGATGCGCCCACTCTTCGAGCACTACCGCAGCCGGCGGCCCGTCTACGCACTCGACCTGCCCGGGTTCGGATTCTCCGAGCGCTCCGACCGCACCTACGTGCCCGCGCTGTATGTCACCGCACTCCTCGATCTCTTGGGTGAGATCGAGCCAGGCCGCGGCCCCTCCGACGTGGTGGCGCTCTCCCTGGGCAGCGAGTTCGCTGCGCGCGCCGCGCTGCAGCAGCCAGAGCTCGTGCGCTCGCTGACGCTGATCTCACCGACCGGCTTGACGGCTCGCACACAACGAAATCGCGCGGAGCGGGCCAGCGTCAGCCAGGGCCGCACTGGCCCGCTCCAGGGATTCCTGCGCTTCCCGCTGTGGAGCCAGGCGGTCTACGATCTCCTGGTGAGCCGGGCGAGCCTCCTCTCCTTCCTGAAGATGAGCTTCGTTGGCCAACCTGACCGCGGACTGGTCGAGTACGACTACGCCACGTCACATCAGCCTGGCGCCCGTTTCGCGCCGTTCGCCTTCGTCAGCGGCCAGCTCTTCACCCCCGATATCCGCCAGTCTGTCTACGAGCATCTCCCCATCCCCGTGCTCGCCCTCTACGATCAAGACGCCTTCGTCCGCTTCGACACGCTGCCCAACGTGCTGGCGCGGAATCCGAACTGGCGCGCTAACCGCATTGTCCCGACCAAAGGCCTGCCACAATTCGAGCGGCTGGACGACACCGCGAAGGCCCTCGACACTTTCTGGCAGGAGGTAGGCGCAAGCCAGGCCATCGGCGCGGGCGAGCGCGTGTAGGCACAGGCCCGTCAACAGATGGCTCTGCGCGGTGCCACTGCCATCGTCGCAAGCGCCGGGGCGGCTTAGCCCGCCTCCGCCGCCTGCGCGGCGGCATGCATCTGCGCCAGCAGCGCATCGGTGGCGGCAAGCCGCGCGGCCCAGGGATCGAGCGCGATCTTCCAGTCGCCCAGCGTCTCCCGCCACGCGTGGAGCGCCGCCTGCCAGGTCTCCAGCTCGGCACGCAGCGCCGCCAGCAGCTCATCCGTGCGGCCGTCGAGTCCCGACGCCTCGAACACCTGCTGGAGCATCTGGTCGCGGTCAACAATGCCCAGTCCGCCACCGAACGGACGCACCAGCAGGCGCAAGCGTCGCTTGGAGAGGAGCCAGCCGCTGCTGGCCGGCGTGCAGAGCCAGCGGCTCAGCGTGCGCAGGTCGCGCTCCTCCGGCTCGCCAGGCGCCGGGGCACTGGCACCGGCTGCGAGGAGCACGGGAGCGCCGGCGGCTTGTGTCGTCTCGCCGAGGGCAACCACTGCCAGCGCCGCCACTCGCCCATAGAACGTCTCCTCCGCGTCGCGCCGCAGCGCGGTGAGCCACTGCGGCAGCCACGCCAGCGCCATAGGCAGCAGGGCGGCGGCATGGCTCGCGCGCTCGGCGGCCGCCAGTGCCTGCAAGATGAGCCCGGCGTGATCCGGCGCCGCCGCGCGCTCTAGCGCAGGTAGCCGCAAGCCAAGCCCGGCGAGGGTTTGCTCCCAGCGCAGAGCAGCATCGCCGCCGATCACCGGCGGCATATCGAGGAAGACCGAGCTATACGGCGGCAGATCGAGCACGAGCAGGCGGGTGTACTCAGCCCGCAGTGCGCTCAGCGCCTCCACCTCTGTGGGAGGATTAAGCACCTCCGCGAGCGTAGGATCAGCCGCTAGCTGTGCGGCCAGCGGCATCTCCAGCTCGCGCAGCAGCAAGTCGGCGAGCAGATCGAGCAGCGCGGCTCGCCCCGCGCGGACGGCGTCGGCGCTAGCCACGCGTGCCCTGCGCTTCCGGCAGCCGGTACGCGTTCACGTCGGGGCGGTACGGGCGCAAGAACCAGTGCGGTCGGCGCAGGCCGCCGGGGCCGGGCGCGGGACGAGCCAGCGCCAGCCACTCGCGGAAGACCTCGCGCGATTTGGCGGTGTCTACGGAGATGTCGCCGTAGCGGTCTTCCGGCTCAGCTTGCGTGATCCGCACCTTCTGATGCCAGCAGTGGCTGCCGCTGATCGGGTCGGGATGGACCGGGAACGTGAGATTCTGGTGCACGCCGGCATCGGTCCACCAGACGCGCGCCGTATCTGGATCGTCGCTCTCGTACGGCTGCGGACCGCGCACCTGCCGCAGCGACCATTGCTGGCCCTGGTGGTCTATGTGGGCAAGTGCCGTGGACCAGCCGGCATGCTCCGACTGACCGGCGACCGTCCAGCGGCCCATGTGGTGCGAGCAGGCCACCACGCCCGGCCGGATGCCCTCTGTCACCCACACGCGCGGCACGAAGAACCCGATCTCCGTGTTGACCCGCACGAGGTCGCCGGTCGCCAGCCTCAGCCGTGCGGCGTCGCTCGGATGCATCCAGACCGGATTGGAGTGCGCGATCTCGGTGAGCCACTTGGCGTTGTTGGAGCGCGTGTGCACCAGCACGGGCAGCCTGAACGTCGGCACCAGCACGAAATCACCGCGGGCGGTATCCATGACCTCGTGATGCACGTGGCTCTTGATGTAGGCTGGCAGCGCGTACTCGGGCCACTTCCAGTCGTGCAGTGTCTTGCTGTAGAGCTCAAGCTTGCCGCTGGGTGTCGGGAAGCCCGCGCGCGCCACGCCGTCCACCACCACGCCGACCTGCGTGCCGCGCTCGCCGGTGGCCGGCGCCGGCTTGGGCACGATGTTCTTGCTGTGCGGACGCGGGCGCTTGGTCCAGACGATGCCCGTCTGCTCGTCTATCATGCCCTCGGCCAGATCCTCAGCCGCAACCGGGTCCTCATACATCCTGGCCGCGCCGTGGCGGATCGCGAAGGCGCCGTACTTGCGCATGTAGGCCAGCGGCGTCAGCCCCTCTTTGGCCGCCGCCTCTGGCAGCCCAGGCACGCTATGCTCGAAGATCCATTGGTAATACTCGTCCACCGTCAGCTTCTCGCCGGGCCGGTACGGCGACTCGTAGTACTGCCGGATACCGAGGCTGCCGTCGGGATCAATGCGCCACGATAGCTCGATCCACCATTCGTTCTCCTCCCAGACCTCGCCCGGATTGGCCTCGTAGGTATAGGTCACGCGCTGGCCCAGGCGCTCCATCGCCACCCGCCGCACCGGCTGGCGGAAGCCGATCCACTGGCCGGCGGAGGTCTCGTAGCTGTGCAGATCGTGGCGCTCGGCGCCGGTACCCATCGGCAGCACGTAGTCCGCGAGCCAGGCCGTCTCGCTCCAGGTGGGCGTCAGCGCGGCATGCAGGCCCACCATGGACTCATCGCTGAGCGTCTCCATCCAGCTAAAGCCGTCGGGATTGGTCCAGACGGGGTTGTAGACGCGCGTGAAGTAGACGTCTACCTTCCCGCGCTGCTCCTTGAGCAGATGCGGCAGCAGGAAGCTCATCTCGTGGTGCGCCAGGGGGTACTCGCGCGGCCACGTCAGCTCGTTCCAGACCTGCTGCCGCTTCGGCTCCTTGAAGGGCGCCGGAACGTACTTGTCGTAGATGTTGGGCGAGGTGCCGCCGGGCGCACCGACACTGCCGGTCAGCACGTTCAGGAAGAACAGGCAGCGCGCCACCGCCCAGCCGCCGAGGTTGCCCGCCGCCGCCGCGCGCCAGTTGTGGGCGGAGAACGCCGAGCCGGCGCGGCCGATCTCGTGCGCGACCTCGACGATCTGATCCGCGGCGACGCCGCTCTCTTTCTCGGCAAACTCCGGCGTGTACTCGGCGTAGAGCGTCTTGAGGATGCGCTCGAACGCGTCGTAGGTCTGCTCGCTCTCGGGGTGCTCGTCGCGCATGTACTGGTCCCAGTTGGTCCAGCGGCGCACGAATTCGCGGTCGTAGTGGCCCTCCTGGATCAGCACATTGGCCATCGCCAGCAGCACGGCCGCCTCGCTGCCCGGATACGTCGGCATCCAGTAGTCGGCCATCGAAGCGGTGTTCGAGAGCCGCGGGTCCATCACGGCGATCTTGGCGCCGCGCTTCTTGGCCTCCATGATGCGCTGGGCGTGGGGGTTGAAGTAGTGGCCGGCCTCCAGGTGGCTGCTGATGAGCAGCGTGAAGCGCGCGTTGGCGTAATCGGGCGAGGGGCGATCAATGCCCATCCAGGCGGCGTAGCCAAAGCGGCCGCCCGCCGAGCAGATGTTGGTGTGGCTGTTGTGCGCGTCCACGCCCCACGATTGCAGCACACGCTCCATGTAGCCGTCCTCGCCGGGCCGGCCGACGTGGTACATCACCTCCGTCTTGCGGTCCTCGACGATCGCCTTGCGGATGCGGGCAGCAAAGGTATCGAGCACTTCGTCCCAGGTCGTGCGCTCCCACTTGCCCTCGCCGCGCTTGCCCGCGCGCTTCATCGGATATAGGATGCGCTCGGGATCGTAGACCTGCGTGAGCGTCGCCGGGCCTTTGGCGCAGGTGCGGCCGCGGCTGCCGGGGTGCTCGGGATTGCCCTCGAACTTGCGCACGCGCAGCGTCTCGACATCAATGTAGGCCAGCAGGCCGCAGGCGGATTCGCAGTTGAAGCAGGTGGTGGGCACCAGCGTGTAGGTATGCTCGATCCGCTTTGGCCAGGCCTTGGCGTCCAGCTCGGTCCAGCGATCCCACTGGTCCGCAGGCGGAAACGCGGGCAGCTCGCCCACAGGCGTTTGTACCCGCGGAGACACAGCGGCAGTGGTAGTGGTGGTCTCGGTGGGTGCGGCTACCTCCGAGCGGCCGAAGGAGGCGGCAAAGCGCTGAAAGTCGCTGACGGTGAGTCGCATAGCACTGCTTCCTAGCTCAGTGGCGCGGCTTGGCCCGCGCGCACGAACGCATCTTCATAGCCGACGAGACCTGCCAGCGCGGCCAGCGCGGCCAGCACGAACAACGCACCCGCGGCGCCCGGCGCGCCAAGCGCAAGGGCGATCAGCGCCACCGGCAGCACAATCCCCAGCCCGATGCCGACGCCCCAGAAGCGCGAGGCCTGCTCGCCGCGCGTCAGCGCGTGCTTGCCCCAGGCAGCGTTGGCCGTCGCGTGCGGCGTGAGCAAGGCGAGCGCCACCAGCAGCGCGTGCACCAGCAAGCCACCCAGCGCGATCACCATGAGTGCATGCACGAGCCCAGACGGCTGGCCGGTGACGACCGCACCGGCACCGAGGGCAACCCCGCCAGCAATCACCGCCTGCGCCGTAAGCGACGCCGGCAGCAGCGGCTCCTGCCACAGGTCGCGCCCCTCGGCCTGGCCGAAGAGGAAGGCCGTGTAGATGGCGGTGAAGAGAGCTAGCAGCGCGACGAGCCAGGTGAAGGCCAGCGGCGGACGCACTACCAGCCAGATCGCACCCCACACAACCAGCAGACCGCCATAGGCGATCAGGATGAAGGTGCCGCGCACCAGCCACGAGCGCGGCTGCGGCTTGAAGAGGATGTAAAGGAAGCGCTCCGGTCGCTTCAGGTCTACGACCAGCAGCAGCGTAGTGAGGCCGAGAAAGACGAGCGCCGCGAGCACGCCCGGCAGCGCCAGCGCGCCGGCGGCACCGACGCCGGCCGTGAGCAGCCCGGCCAGCACCAGGAAGATCCCGGCGGAGATGGACTTGGTCAGCAGGTACGCCGAGACGCGCCAGCCCCACGGCCGCTCGTGGCGGATGTTGTAGTCCACCTGGGCATGCTCGGTGTGCGGCATCCAGGCCTCGCCGGGAGCGCTTACCGCCGCCACCCCCGGCCGAGGCCCCTCAGCCGGCGGCTCGTTCCACATCGAGCCGAGCGGCTGCGGCAGCGCCTCGGGCATCAGCGCGGTGGCATCGGCGCCCAGGTAGAACAGCTTGGGCTTGGTGCCCTGCTCAGGCCGGCGCACGGCGATGGACTCGCGTCCAATCAGCTGCGAGATACGCGTGGTGGGGTCGTCCAGATCGCCGAAGATGATGGCTTCCTCCGGACATACCGCGACACACGCGGGCTGCAGCTGCTGGTCAATGCGGTGCGCGCAGAAGTTGCACTTCGCCGCCGTATGCGTGTCCGGATCAATATAGATCGCGTCGTATGGGCAAGCCTGCATGCACGACTTGCAGCCAATGCAGCGGTCGCGGTCGAAATCTACGATGCCATCCTCGCGCGTGAAGAGCGCTTTCGTCGGGCAGACCGCGACGCACGGGGCGTTCTCGCAGTGATTGCACCGCTCGACGAGGAAGTGGCGCCGCGTATTGGGGAATTCGCCCTTCTCGACGTACTTTACCCACGTGCGGAAGACGCCGAGTGGCACGTCATGCTCCGACTTGCACGCGACCGTGCAGGCATGGCAGCCAATACAGGAGCGCTGGTCAATCAGAAAGCCGTAGCGCATGAACGGATGACTCCTCCTAGGCCGGCGGTCGTATGGGACGCAGCGCGGCGCCGCGCTGCGTCCGCGATCTACGCGCCAGCCGGCACGGCGACCTTGCTCAATGGCAATTCAGCTTCCTCCCAGGCGGTCGTGCCACCGCCCAGGTTGATCACACGCACACCCACGCGCGCCAGCAGGCTCGCGGCGAAGCTGCTGCGGTTGCCGCTGTTGCAGACAGTCACGACAGGCTGCGCCAGCGCGTCGCGCTGCTCTGCCAGCGTGAGGAGGCGATACGGGATGTTCACCGTGCCCTCGATCACGCCGCCGCCCAGCTCTCCGGGCTCGCGCACATCCACCACGTTGCCAAGGCCGCCCGCCGTTAGGCGCGCGTAAAGCTCCCCCGGCTCGATGGTTTCGGTGACCTCCACCGGCAACCCCGCCTCGCGCCAGGCATCCAGATTCGCCTCCAGCGCGTAGAACGGATTGGTCATGCCCACGACCTGTAACGAGTCTACAGCCTCTTTCAAGTCCTCCTCATCGCCAGCGATCAGCAGCAGCGGTGCCTCTGGCGAGAGCGTCCACGCCAACATCACGCCGAGCTGCCCATAGCTGATCGGCGCGTTGAGCGCGCCTGCCAGATGGGCCTGCGCGAAGACGGCACAGTCGCGGCCATCCACCGGAATGACCCGCGGCCACAGGGCACGCACCTCGGCAGGCGAGAGCTGGCGCACCTCCGGCCGGCCCGTCGCGGCGCCCTCACGGTTGAGCTGGACGATGCGGCTGACGTTGGGAGGGCGCGGCGGCAGATCGTCGAGCATGGCGCGCACGAACGTCTCGCGGTCGGTGACGCCAAGCGACGGGTTGCTCTGCCGCTGACGACCGATGGTGGTCGAAGGATCGGGCGCGATGCGCTTGCCACAGAGGGAGCCCGCCAGATGCGCGGGAAAGACCTCGGTCGCGTCGTCTAGCTTCAGCAGGCGGTGATGCAGGCTGGTGTAGAGCGCCTCGGCCAGCGTCGAGGCCTGATCGCCAGAGGCGGCGTGCAGGTCGGGCCGGCCTACGTCGTTCACGAAGAGCGTGTCGCCGCTGAGCAGGCGTGAGGGCTCCGCGCCGCTCGCGTCGTGCACCAGCAGGCAGGTGCTATCCATGCTGTGGCCAGGCGTGTGCAGCACCTCGATGCGCACGCTTCCCACGGTGAGCAAATCGCCGTCGTGCAGCGTGCGGCGCGGGTAGGAGACCGTGGCCGCGTCGTGGATGTAGATCGGCGCGCCGGTGCGCGCGGCCAGACGCGTGGCTCCGGAGACGTGATCGGCGTGGGTGTGCGTCTCGAGGATGGCGGTGATCGTGAGCCCCTGCTGGCGCGCGAGGCCGAGGTACTGCGCGACGGCGTCCCAGCGCGGATCCACCACCGCACACGCGCCGTCGCCGCCGACGATGTACGACGCGCATCCCATGTCCGGCAGGCGGAGCTGGCGGAAGTACATGCTAGTCCTCCTCCTAATCCTCCTCATCCTCCCAGCCGGCCTTCTCGATGTAGAAGGTGTAGCTGCCGTTGTCTTCGTTCCAGGTGAGCAACTTGTGCCCGGTCTGCTCGGCCCAGGCGGGGATGTCGCGACAGGCGCCCTTATCGGTGGCGGTGATGGCGATCACCTGGCCGCGCTCGAGGTCTTTGATGGCGCGCTTGACGGTGATGACAGGCATGGGGCAGAGCATGCCCTTGGCGTCGAGGTAGCGGTCTACGTGGATCGTCTCGCTCATCAGTCTGCGTCCTCTCGTCTGCGGCTGGCCGTGCGCCGCTTGGGGTGAGCGATGCTGGACGCCGCGCGGGGCTGCGGCCATGCGGGCTCAGACGTCTACCGTAGGGCGTCCAGCGAACACTCGCCGGGCATCAGCGGTCAGATGAACAGCGTGGTGTGAGCCGTCGTGGCAAAGCCCAGGAAAGCCGCCGCGCCGCCCTCCTCGCACTCGTCAATCAGGTCTTCGCGCCGGATGCCCATCACCTCCATCGTCATCGTGCAGGCGATCAGCTTGACACCCAGCTCAATCGCCTGTTTGCGCAGCTCGGCCGCGCTCACGACGTTGTTCTTGGCAAACATGGCCTTCATCATCTTGGTGGCCATGGGCGTCATGCCAGGGAGCATGCCGACGATGTTGGGGACGGGCACGGGCATGGCGGGATTGCCGATGGGCGCGACCTGCAGGCGCTCGGGGCCGGACTTCTTGAGGATATCGAGCCCGTAGAAGGTGAAGAAGACGCGCACCTCGGCGTCCATCGCCGCGGCGGTGGTTGCCAGAATCAGCGGGGGATAGGCCATATCGAGGGTGCCTTTGGAGGCGATGATGGCCACTTTGCGCTTGGCGGGGTCGCGCTGGAGGGCGCGCTTGACGCGCTCCTTCACCAGGGTATCGAGTCGCTCCGCGACCAGGGCGTCTATGCGCGCCCCGATGGCCTGATCCAGCGCGGGTGGGATGGTGACGTCGTCTGGATGACTAGGACTGGCCTGCTGCTCGTCGGTCTCGGTCGCCATGGGCCTCTCCTCTGCGGGGGCGTCGCTCCATTATGGGCGAATATGGACGAAGGCGAAAAGCGACAACGTTAGGGTGCTCTCACCGTGGCTTGCATCCCGATGCGGAGCCGTCCGTGCCCGGCCTTGCGGGCCGAGCTGGCCGGTGCGATGTATGGGCCTTCCACCTCCTTTGCCTGCTGGCTGCCGCCTGCTCCTGCGAACTAGTCCGCGAGCCGCGCGATCATGCCTACCAGCTGCGCGAGCGCCTGCTGGCGTTCCTCGCCGTCCGCGACTTCGTTCAAGCACTGCGTGGCGTGCGCTTCGAGCAGCCGAATGCTCACCGCGTGCGATGCAGCCCGCAGCGCGATGAGCTGCTGGATGACCTCCCGGCAGTCGCGGCCCTCGGTGATCATGCGCTGGAGGCCGCGTGCCTGGCCCTCGATACGGCGAAGGCGCCGCAGGGCATCCACCTGCGTAGCCTCGTCGATCCGGCTCACCCTTGTCTCCATGATCTACCTACCTCCCCCCCCACCTGGAACCGCGGCACCGCTGTGCGCGCATCCCGAGCGCTGGCATATACTCCCCCCAACGCAAACAGCATGTGTCTCATCAATTGCCGTATTTTTCCGATATGGTGCCGCCTGGTCGAGTGATACTCCCCTACAGTATCTTACCTAGGGATGGAGACAAGAGTAGAATGTGAATGGGATAATGTCAAGGGCATCGTGATAAGTGCCCGAACGAGGGGAGCGACGTGGGTTGGCGCGGCCGTGGTCGCATAGCGCCGTTGGAGGCGCCGTTCCATCAAGAGAGTGGGGAAATATGGCAGAGTCGGTCGGAAGCACACCCGCGGAGACGCCTCAGGCGGCGCCCACACCAGCAAGCAAGAATGATGCGCTCGTTCGCCAGGCAGAGCTCATCATCAGCAATGTGCTGCGGGGCGGAGTGCTGCTCAGCGCGGCGATCATCGTCATCGGCGCCGTCATGTTTTACGCTGATAGGGGCGGGCAGACGCTCACGTTCCCCCATACGCTGTCGGCCGTCGTGCAGATGCTCGCGCAAGGCAATCCGCTGGCGATCATCATGCTCGGTCTGCTCGTCCTGCTGGCTACACCGGTGGTCCGCGTGGCCGTCTCGATCGTCGCCTTCGCGCTGGAGCATGACCGGCTGTATGTCGGCATCACGTCCCTGGTGCTGGCCATCCTGCTGGTCAGCATCCTGGTGCTAGGGGCGGTGTTCGGCCAAGGGCAGAGCGAGACCGCGCCCTCGCCGGGTTTGGGCTTCTCGGCCATCGTCTTTGGGGGGTCGCTGATCGCCGGCCTGATCGGCTCGCTGGTCGGCCTGGGCGGCGGCGTATTCGTGGTGCCGCTGCTCACGCTGGGGCTGGGCGTGCCCATCGAAGTGGCCATCGGCGCCTCCATCGTCTCAGTGATTGCCACCTCCAGCGGCGCCGCGGCGGCCTACGTACGCGACCGGGTGACGAACCTGCGGGTGGGCATGTTTCTGGAGATTGCCACGTCGCTCGGCGCAGTGATCGGCGGCTTCGTAGCGGTCTTCATCCACCCCGGTCTGCTCTTCATCATCTTTGGTGTCGTACTGCTGATCTCCGCGGCGCCCCTGATCGTCAAGATCGGCGAGGAGCTGCCCCAGGGCGTGCGGAATGACCGCTACGCGGAGCGCCTGGCCCTGGCGAGCTCCTATGAAGATGCGCGGCTCGGGCGCCGGGTGGACTACCAGGTCACGCGCGTGCCGGCCGGATTCGGCATGATGTACATCGCCGGCATGATCTCTGGCCTGCTCGGCATCGGCAGTGGGACGTTCAAGGTGCTGGCGATGGATACCGCCATGCGGCTGCCGATGAAGGTCTCGACCACCACCAGCAACTTCATGATCGGCGTGACCGCCGCCGCCAGCGCCGGCATCTACTTCAACCGCGGGGCGATCAACCCGCTGATCGCCGCTCCGGTGGCGCTAGGCGTGCTGGCGGGGGCCACGCTGGGTGCCAAGACGCTCGCCAGGCTCTCCAACGCGACGATTCGCAAGATCTTCGTCCCCATCCTGGTGCTGATCTCCGTCGAGATGCTCATCCGTGGCGCCGCGAATCTGCTGGGCCACTGATGTGCGCCGCACGCTAGAGCGCATCGTACATGCATGAAGGATGGTCCTAGATGCGCAGCATCCTCAGCCATGTTGCGCTGGACAATCTCCTCTATCAGTCGTAAAGGTGGAATGAGCACAATAGCGGATATGGAGATCAGCACAAGGCGGCAGGCTTATGGAAACCGTTCTCCTGGCCACCAAATTGCGCATCCCGCCGCCGCTTCAGCAGGCAGTGGAGCGTACGCGGCTGACTGACGACCTTGAGCGCAGAGTGCCACATCACAAGCTCATCCTCATCTCAGCGCCGGCCGGTTGTGGCAAGACGACCCTGCTTGCCACCTGGGCGCGTGCTAGCCGCTTCCCTATTGTTTGGCTGTCGCTCGGCGAAGAGGATGATGATGTTGAGCACTTCCTGCGCTACCTGCTGGCTGGGTGGGCAGAGCTTCAGCCAGCGGTGCGGCAAAGTCCGCTGGGCCTGCTTCTCGGCGGGATGACCCCGGATATCGACGCGGTTCTGCTGGCCTTCATCAATGCCGCCGACAACGCACCCACACATTTGGTGTTTGTCCTCGACGACTTTCACCTGATCGAAGATCCCGCCATCCACAGCGCACTGACCTTCGTGCTCGACCGTCTGCCGCCGACAGTGCATTTCGTGATGGCGAGCCGCGCCGAGCCGCCGCTGCCGCTGGCACGCTATCGGGTTCGCCAAGAGCTGCTGGAGCTGCGAGCCGAGGATCTGCAGTTCTCGCTCGACGAGACGGCCGACTTCTTGAATCAATTAATGCGCCTCGATTTCACGCATGATGAGCTTGTGGCGCTGCAAGCGCAGCTCGAGGGTTGGGTCGCTGGTCTGCAATTGGCGGCGCTCACTCGCCAGCGCCGTCTCAGCGTGAACGATCAACTAGTCGTCAGCGGCAGGCATCGCTTCATCGCCGATTATTTGAGCGAGAATGTGCTTGCCCGCCTTCCGGAGGACACACAGCGGTTCCTGCTGCAGACCAGCATCCTGGATCGCCTGTGCGAGTCGCTCTGCGATGCCGTCACTGGACGAGCCGGCAACCAGCAGATGCTGGAGAGTCTGGAGCGAGCGAACCTGTTCCTCGTGCCGCTAGACGACAACCGAGAATGGTTCCGCTATCACCACCTCTTTGCGGATTTCCTCCACAGCGAGCTGAAACGGCGCCACCCTGCCGAGCTCGCCATGCTGCACGGCCGAGCGGCGCAGTGGCATCTGGCGCATGACCTGCCCGATCAGGCATTCCGCCATGCCGCGGAGGCGGATAATGCCGCACTTGTGATTCGAGTCTTCGAGCGCTTTGTCCCCGCCAAGCTGGTAGGCGGCGAGATCAGAATCGTCGAGCGGTGGCTGGCCTCGCTCCCTCCGGCATGGCGAGCGACCTACCCAATAATCGGCTTCGCCTGGGCCTGCACATTGCTCTACACCGGTCAGTTTGACACCGGCGCGCGCATCCTGGACGAGCTTGAGCGGCTGGCGCTTGCGCAGGGTGAGGATAGCCACCGGCACCTGGCACGGGTGACGGCCCTGCGCTGTTTGGTTGCCTGCTATCAAAACGATCTGGCGCCGGCGGAGGCCCTTGCGCAGCAGGCGATCCGCGATCTGCCGGAAGATGAGCTTGACCTGCGCAATGGAGTGTATGGCTCGCTGGGGGACACCTACCGCAGCAGAGGGCGCTGGGATGAAGCCAAAGCGTGCTACCTCAAAACACTAGACTTCACCACCGCGCCGACGTTCCACGCCCAGTCAGTGGTCACGTTTGGCGCCCTGGCCGATCTCGATTTGAGGCAGGGTCTCCTGCACGGGGCCGCGGCATATTGGCGGCGGGCTCTGGCAGTCATCGGCGAGCGACAGAGTTGGGGCAATTTTCCACTCCCTCTCATCGGCTGGGTTTACATTCGCATGGGCGAGATTCTCTACGAATGGAACGAGCTGGGAGAGGCGAGCGACCACATAGCCCAAGGGCTGGAACGCGCCGAGCTGGGCGGCGACGTGCAAGGGATGATCGCCGGCTATCTGGCGGCAGGGCGGTCAAAGTTAACGGCGGGTGACGTCGCCGCGGCGAGTGAGTATCTGGAGCGCGCTCGCCCTTTGGTCCAGCAGGCCCCGTTCCCTGATTGGACCGGCCGTTTTGGCCGTTTGCAGCTCGAATGCTGGCTGGCGCAGAACAAACTACGGCTCGCCGTGGAGTGGGCCGGTGAGATGCTGCGAGGCGATGCGGACGAGGGGCCAGCAGAGATCGAGGAAGCGCAGCTGGCCACAGCGCGCGTGTTGGTTGCCCGAGGGGATGCGCCATCCCTTGAGCGTGCCCTGGCGCTGCTCGGGCGCTCGCTGCGGGCGGCGAAGGAGGAAGGCAGGGTAGGTGTCCAGATTGAGGCACTGGCGCTGCGGGCGCTCGCACACTGGCGAGGCGGCGAGCAGGCGAGTGCCATGACCGCGCTGGAGCGCGCCCTGCGGCTGGCCGAGCCCGAAGGCTATGTGCGCCTTTTCGCCGATTTCGGGCTTCCTATGGCTCGGCTGTTGCAAGAGGCCCATGCCCGCGATGTGAGGCCAGAGTACGTCGAGAAGCTGCTCGCCGCCTTCAACGGCGCTCGTTCGATCCGCACCGTGGCGGGCAGCGTGCTGCCGGAGCCTCTCAGCGGGCGTGAGCAGGAAGTCCTGCGATTGCTCGCCGCTGGGCTGACCAACCGCGAGATCGCCGAGGCACTGGTCGTTTCTCCAGAGACGGTCAAGAAGCACACCGGCAGCATCTACGGCAAACTAGGCGTTGGCAATCGCACCGAGGCCGCGGCCAGGGCCAGGGAGCTGGATCTGCTCGATTAGCAGCACGACGCCCACCCACAACCACATCCTCTTGCGGTCTCGCGAAATACCCCTATCGAATACCCCATCGCGGGCATGCTGGCGCACTCTAGATCGCCTATCCTTGGCTCAGCGAACGACAGCACATGCGGGGTTCAAAGGGGATCTGGCAATGGACATCAATCTGCCGGTCGTGGCTGGCATGATCTCGACGATCATCTTTGCGCTCAGCACGCTGCCGATGCTGTTGAAAGCCTTCCAGACGCGGAACCTGGGATCGTACAGTTTCGGCAACATCGTGCTCGCCAACGTCGGCAACGTCATTCACTCGGTCTACGTGTTCCACCTGCCGCCCGGTCCTATCTGGCTGCTGCACACGTTCTACCTGGTCACCACGGGCCTGATGCTGATCTGGTACCTGCGCTACGAATGGCGGCCGCGTCTGCTGGCAAGAGCGCACCGGTGGTGGATATCGCGGCGGGCCGCGCCCATCGAGCGTTGGCCCGAAGTGGCATGATCGCCATCGGCGTCTCGCCCTCATCGTCATCAACAGTGCCCCGTGAAATACCTCAGGTGGGGCATGTCGCTGCCCAGCCACGTCCGTACACTCGCGAGCAGTGAGCAGAGCAAAGGGATGTGACAATGAAGCCCATCACCCACACGCCGAAACGGCGGACCACCCAGCAGATCGCGCCGAATTCGCCCACCGAGGCTCTTGAGGCAGCCCAGGCTGCCCTGCTGGCGCGGTATGCACCCAACGCACGTATTCGCCGGATACGCTGGTCGCAGGGCACGACCCAACTGTTCGAGCTTGGCGCTGGCCCCCCGCTGCTGCTGGTGCACGGTGCCTTGGCCAGCGCCTTCTACTGGGCGCCGATTCTGCCAGCGCTTGCCAGGAATCATCGCGTGCTCGCCTTCGATCTGCCCGGACACGGACTGGCCGATCCATTCGACTACACCGGCGTGGATCCACACGACCACGCGTCCACGCTTCTGCGCGATATCCTCGATGCGCTTGAGTTGCGCACGGTTGACGTTGTGGCGAACTCGATGGGCGGGCTGTGGTCGGCAGCCTTCGCGCTCGGCACCCGGCATCGGGTCTCGCGGCTCGCCCTTGTCGGCGCACCTGCCGGTGTTACACGTTCCGTCCCGTTCGAGCTGCGGCTGCTGGGCCTCCCGCTGATCGGACAGCCGCTCGGCCGGCGCTTGATGTCCGGTCAATCGCGCGAAGGCAATCGGCGGTTTTGGGGCCAACTCCTCGTCGTGCATCCCGAGCATCTCGACGACACATTGCTCGACGCGGACATCGAGCATGCGCGTCGCAACATCGGCAGCATGCTGAGCTTTGTGCGCGGTATCGCCGGTGTGAGGGGACTTCGGCGCCATCTGATCCTGGGCGAGCACTGGCAGGAGCTGACAGTGCCAACGCTGCTCCTTTGTGGTGAGCGCGACCGCTTCATCTCAGCCCAAGGTTGGCGGTTCTGGGAGGCCATCGCCGCGCACAATCCACGCGTGCGCGTCATTCGCGTCCCCGACGCAGGGCACCTCCCCTGGCTGGACGACGCCGAGCGCATCGTGGAAGAGATCGAACGCTTTCTGGTCGCGTAGGCATCACCTGACTTGCCGCCGGAGAGCGCGCTGCGGCTGTGACTGCGGCCACTGCCGTGGCGAGTCAGATGAATAGACCGTGAGGCAGCCATCTGGCTGCATTGCTGCTCTTGTGCCAACCATCCGGCAACAGTGAGAGGAGGCCATTCCGTGAGCAACCGTACTTCCCACTATGAGACCATCATCATCGGAGGTGGTCAGGCTGGGCTGGCGACCAGTTATTGCCTGACCGAGCGCAATCGCCCCCACCTTGTGCTGGAACAGGCTGCACGACCTGCGCATGTGTGGAGCAGCGAGCGCTGGGATTCGTTTACCCTGGTCACGCCAAACTGGTCTATTCTGCTGCCAGGGGCGACATATGATGAAGACGCGCCCGAGGCGTTCATGCCGCGCGATGCGCTCGTCAGCTATCTCGATCACTACGTTGCCCGGTTCCGGCCACCGGTACGCTATGGCGTGCGCGTCTCGACTGTCGAGGGCGAATCCGCGCCCACCAGGCCTAGCGTGCGCTACACGGTGCGGGCCAAGTCGGCCGATGGCGAGCCGCTCACCTTCACGGCGGCGAACGTCGTCGTCGCCACCGGAATCGACCAGCAGCCGAAGATTCCCGTGTACGCCGACGCCCTTCCGACCAGCATCCACCAGATCCATTCAAGCGCGTACCGCAATCCGTCCGCGCTGCCAGAGGGGGCCGTCCTGGTGGTGGGTTCCGCCCAATCCGGCAGCCAGATCGCCGAGGAGCTGTATCAGAGAGGGCACCGCGTGTATTTGTGCGTGGGAAGCGCAGGCCGTGCCCCACGTCGCTACCGTGGCGACGACATCTTTCGCTGGCTGATTCGCACGGGGTTCTTTGACCGCCCAGCCGAGCAGCTTCCGTCACCACAGGCCAGATTCGAAGGCCCTCCGCACATCTCTGGCACACGTGGCGGCCACACGCTCAACCTGCACCAGTTCGCGCGCGACGGCGTCGCCCTGCTCGGCCGCTTGCAAGGCGCGCATGACGGCCGCATCGCCCTCGCCGCCGGCCTGCACGGGAACCTGGCCAAAGCAGACCAGTTCGAGACCGAAGTCTGCGACATGATAGACCGCTACATCGAGCAGATGGGGCTCGAAGCGCCACGTGAGGAGCTGCCGCGGCTGCGCGATGGGTATGCCGCCGAAGAAATCACCAGCCTGGACGTGCGGGCGGCCGGTATCTCGACGGTCATCTGGGCAGCCGGCTACACCTTCGATTTCAGCCTGGTCAGATTGCCCGTGTTCGATGACTACGGCTTCCCAATTCAGACGCATGGCATCACCCGCATTCGGGGCTTGTATTTCATCGGTCTCCCCTGGCTACATGGCCTCAAGTCCGGCACGTTCGTCGGTGTCGGAGAAGATGCCGAGTGGATTGCCAGGGCCATCGAGAGGGAAACCGACAAGGCGCAGGCCACACAGGTGCTTGATGTTGACCTGGCCAGGTGACGACGCCTTCAGCGGCACCATCAGGCGGCGCGAGCCCATCATCCATGCGCCGCCTGATGGCAGCGTTGGAGCTCGCGCTGGCGAGCTCAGCGTTGTGCGAGCCTCAGCGATATACGAGATAGCCGACGAGGCCCGCTAGCACGAGGATGAGCAGGATATTGATCTTGCGCGTCAGCGCAAGCCCAAACGCTCCGGTCGCAATCAGCAGCCCCCGCGCGTCAACTCCGGGTTGGCGCAGGATTGTCCAGATGACGGCGATCAGAAGCGCCAGCACCGCAATCGAGACGCCATGCATGGCCCCCTGAGTCCGCGGCCAGCGCTCGATGCGGGCATAGCTGCGGGCGATGACGAGTACCAGCAGCGGCGGCACGCTGATGGCGAGCAAGGCGAGGAACGCGCCCAGGATGCCACCGGTGAAGTAGCCCAAACTGATGACCCACAGCCCGTTCGGTCCTGGACTCATCTGCCCGACGACGATCGCACGGCCAAAATCGGCTTCGGTTGCCCACCGTCGGGCGATCATATCCTGATGGATGCTAGGCAGATTGCTAAAGCCACCGGTGGAGAACAGCGTCGCCTTCAGGCACAGCAGGAAGAAAATCAGCGGATTGATCAGCTCTCGCCTCGCTTCTGAATGTCCGCCGCCAGCGGGCGCGGCGCTCGCGGCGCGAAAAATAGCGTGCCCAGGAGTGCGGCGCTCACCACGATCGCAATCGTCGAGACATTCCATGCGATGAGCGCGAGCGCAAACAACGGCACCAGCACGGCGCTCGCCCACGGGTACCAGCGCCCGATTGTGACGCGCGCGCGAATCAGCGGGCGGGCGAAGTTGACCGCGACGAGTATCATGATGCCTGCTGTCGCGGGCACAACCCCGCGCAGCGCCGCCTGGACGACGGCCGAGTGCTCCGCGCGCACAAAGAGGGCGGCCAACAGACAGGTGATCGTGGCGCTCGGCAGCAGCAAACCGGCGACCGACACGGCGATGCCACGCGTGCCGCCCAATCGCTTGCCAATCAGCGCTGTGACGGCGACCAGGTTCATGCCCGGCGCGAGCAAGCACAGGCTCCACAGCTGTGTGAACTCTTCCATCGTCAACCAGCCGCGCCGCTCGATGAACGTGCGCTGAATCAGCAAGAGGGTCGAGGTGCCGCCGCCGAAGGATTGCAGCCCGATACCGGCCCAGATGCCCAACAGTCGCCAGGCGCCCGGCGCTGGGCGAGATGCGCTCATAGTCCCATTCCTAGCCTTCCTAACCTCCCTATGCTGAGCCTCACGTCGTCTCATGCTGGTCGAGCAAGTGGATGTTCTCCATTGTAGGGCTGACTCGCGAACGGTGCGGTCGGGGGTAAGCTCGAAGGAGTCACAAGGCTTGGCAACCCTGGGATGAATGAGTCGCGAGACTCGTGCCCTGCCAGCGTTGTATCATGTGCAAGGCTATGTGCCTACAATCATCCCGACTGGAATGGTGTGCTGGATGCTGGTGAACGAGAGCGGCGGGATCGCTCGCCCGCGCGGCGACGGGGGCGCTCTCTATCCCCTGCGGGCGGTTGCTGGCCGGGCGGGAAGCGTGCCGCCATCGAGCCTGCTGCTCATCGGGATGATCACGGTTCAGGTGGGCTCGGCGCTGGCCAAAGAGCTGTTCAGCACGCTGGGGCCAGCCGGCGTCGTCTTCCTGCGGGTGGGATTCGCAGCACTGGTGTTGCTGGCGCTGTGGCGTCCGTGGCGCCTCGCGCTGCCGGCCCGCGGCGGTGGCGTGGGCGCCACAGCGCGCGTTGGCATGCCCACTGGCGCGCGACGCGCGGATTACGTGGCGGTGGTGAGCTTCGGGCTTGTCCTGGCGCTGATGAACTTCATGTTCTACCTGGCGCTCACCCGCATACCGCTGGGTGTCACGGTGATGGTCGAGTTCGTAGGGCCGCTCGGCGTGGCAATCGCCGGCTCGCGCCGCGCGCGCGACCTGCTGTGGGCGGCGTTGGCCTTGGGCGGCATCGTGCTGCTCGCCCCGCTCAAGACGCTCGGCGCGGCTCCGCTCGATCCGCTGGGGCTGCTGCTGGCGCTCGGCGCAGGCGCTTGCTGGGCAACGTACATTCTGCTGAGCGCCCGCGTCGGGCGGGTGTTTCCCGGTGGAACAGGTCTCTCCCTGGCTATGGTGGTCGGCGCGCTGGCCCTGGTGCCCGTCGGCGTCATCGGCGCTGGGAGCACGCTGCTCGACCTGCACCTGGTGGCGCTCGGCCTGGGCGTGGCGCTGCTCTCCTCGGTCGTGCCCTACTCGCTGGAGATGGCGGCACTGCGGCGCATGCCGCCCAGCGCGTTCGGCGTGCTCATGAGCCTGGAGCCGGCAATCGCGGCGCTGATCGGCTGGCTCGTGCTGCACGAGCAACTGGAGCCGCGCGCGCTCGTCGCGCTGGCGCTGGTGACAGCCGCTGCTATCGGCGCGACTCGCGCGAGCGCCAGCCCCCGCTGAGCGCTGCATCCGGCACATACTTCGACGGCGCGATCAGCCTGTCCTCCGCCCCATCCTGTAGTGGCGAGGCCTGGCGCTCCTTCCTGCTACTGCCCCACACCACCTCCTCGTTGTTGCGGTTGTGAGCGGCTTGTGCCATTCCCACGCGCGGCTGTGAGCGTATCCAGACCTTCCGAAGCCATAGTTCCCCTGATGGCTACGAGCGATGTGATGGTGAACGCCAAGAGCGGCAGTGTGCTAGAGCCCGCAGAAGTGCCGCACAGTCTCATTCGCGCTCCCGCTCAAGCCGTCCCGGCCGGCAGGCAGCTCTTGGCAACGCAGAGCGCCCGACATGCCGGAAGGAAAGGATGGGGAACGATGTGGCAAGCATTCGCCTGGCCGATGGTGGTCGTGCTGTTCGAAGCGTTCGTGTTCGTGCTGATGGTCTACTTTGTCTGGGCTTTCGCCCGCAGCCATGAGGCGGAGTGGCCGGCTGCGGAGGTCGAGCCAGCCACTAAGCAGACGCCAGCACTGGCGCCGCGCGAGCGCGAGGCAGCGCCGCCGGAAGGCGAGCTCGCGCACACTGCGTGAGATGCCCATTGGCGTCGCCCGCGAGTGCGCGCGATTGGGGGCGTACCCTCCGCGACGTTATGTGTAATAGAGAGCCCGGCAGCCCATCCGCCGCGATCACTGCGGTCTGGATGAGTTGCCGGGCGATCATGTTGCCGCCGCTGCGCGAGCGGCACGTGCGCGGCGTTGCTGGTCTAGGCGACCGCCGCCGTCTTGTCCGCGTTCCCAGCCGTCGGGAGTTGACCGAGCTCGACGACGCGCCCGAGGATGTCGGCTTCGCCGAGCAGCATGTAGGTCGCGCCCTCCAGCTTGATCTCGGTGCCGCCGAACTTCTGGTAGAGGATCTGGTCGCCAACGCTGAGCTTCTCCTGAAGCGCCGAGCCTTCGCCGATCGCCACGATCTCGCCTTCGCCCGGCCCCTCACGCGAGGTATCCGGCAGGTAAATGCCGCTTGCCGTCTGCTGGCGTGGCTCGACGGCCCTGACCAGGACACGGTCTCCGAACGGTTGAATGGTCTTCATCGCATCGCTCCTCGAAAACACTGACAGATACAGACACTCGTGGACGCCGCCCTCGCGCCCAGGCCAGGCGCGCGAATCCCACGCCCCCAGGCTCCTCTGGGCTTCTCCGTGCCGGCGAGCCGGCTAGGCGACGTCCGCGGACAGACCGAGCAGCGCATCCACGCGCTTGCGGTCGAAGCCTACGACCACCTGGCCGTCAATCCAGGCCTGGGGCACGCCCATCTCTCCCGACCGGCGCACCATCTCCTGGGCCGCCGCGGTGTCGCGGCTCACATCCACATCTTTGAAGGCGATCCGCTTCTCACGCAGGTACGCCTTGAGACGAGTGCACCACGGACAGGTCGGAGTAGAATAGACCGTCACGCTGTGCCGAGCCGGGCCGGTCTTCGCGCTCGCGCCGCGGGCGCCGGTCGCGGCAGCAGGCTTGAGGACGGACTCCAGCGCCTGGCGATAGGCCGCCTCTGGCCGGACGCCGACCATCTGGTTGATGAGCTTGCCGTCGCGGAAGATGCCCACTGTGGGAATGCCACTGATGTGAAAGCGCTTCGCGACGCTCATGTGCTCGTCAACGTTGAGCTTGCCTACCGTGACGCGCCCGTCAAACTCTTTGGCTAACCGCTCGATGGTCGGCCCGACCAGGCGACAGGGCATGCACCAGGGCGCCCAGAAGTCCACGAGCGCGACGCCTTTGGATCGCTCGACCACCTGGGAAAAGTTGCTGTCAGTGAGGGTCGTAATTGCCACGCGCCTCTCCTTGTTTTGCGCTCCCGAGGCACCCTGGCGCACGGAGCGAGTTGAGGTAATAAGATGATGCCCGGCTGGTATGGCCGCCTGCCCCTGCCTGGTAGTAGAGTCGCTGCTAGGCCGTCTGGCCGCGCCGAGCGATATGGCCAGACGGTGGCATGCGCCAAGCAGCGGGCACTGGCTGGCCACCATGCCCAGCGCCTGCACGAAGCGATTCCACACCTGCGAGCGCATCGCGAGCTACTCCTTGCCAGGCCGGGAGCCTATGGCGAGCGCTAGCGCGCACAGCGCACGGGCAGCGACCAGACGAATGAACGGTGTGACGTGAGGTCTCCTAGGGGTGAACGTGATCCAGCGCGCTGTCGGCTGACTGCGGCACTGCCGGCGCTTCGTACTCAGTCGGGAGCTTCTTTGCCACCCAGTCGGGGACTCCGCCACGCTGGACGGCGATTGTCTCGCGCCCGAGTGCGGCGACGATGCTGGCCGCCATGGAAGCGCGATGGCCGCTGCGGCAGATCGTGGCTACAGGCGTATCCCGCGGAATCTCGTGCAGGTGCCGCATCAGATCGCCGACGTGAATGTGCTGCGAGCCCGGGATATGGCCGCTGCCCCACTCGGCCGCATCGCGCACATCCAGCACGGCAAGTCGCTCGTGCTGCTGCCAGCGGCGATACAGCTCGTCAACGTCAATCGCCTCGAACGCGCCCGTCGAGTAGCCGGCTGCTTTCCAGGCGGCAACGCCACCATCCAGATAGCCGCGTAGCTCCTCGTAGCCGATGCGAATGAGCTGAGCGACGGCTTCCTTGCGGCCGTCCTCGTCCTCCACCAGCAGCATGAGGGGCTTGTTGAACGGCAAGAGCCAGCCGACATAGGTGCCAAATGAGGCGTCCAGCTCGATATTGAGCGCGCCAGGGACGTGCTCCTTGGCGAAGGCGCCGCGGGCGCGCCCATCAATCAGGGGCAGGCCGTGGTCCAGGTCGTGCCGCACCACCTGCGGCGTGAGGGGCGCCAACAGCGGCAAATCGCCCAGAATACGTGGGCCGCGCTGGTTGATCTCGCCCATGTAGTTGTAGTAGGCGGGATATACGCCATAGCCGGCGAGCTGCTGCCGCACGAACTCCGCTTCGTCGTGGACGTTTGCCGCCGGGCTGACGTGGCGCTCCTGGCCGATGGTACTGCGGCGCGCGGACGTCTCGCCCATCGTCGCGCCACAGAAGGAGCCCGCGCCATGCGTCGGGTACACGAGCACATCGTCGGGCAGCGTATCCAGCAGGCGGCGCAGCGAGCGATACTGCTCTCGCGTGAGCGTCAGCGTCATCCCTGGGCTGACCAGATCGGTCCGCCCGGCGCTGCCCACCAGCATGCTCCCACCGGTGAAGACGGCGGACGGCGTCGCGCTCCCAGCCTCGTAGACGGCGTAACTGACATGGTCCGGCGTGTGGCCGGGTGTGGCGATCACCGCGAAGGTCAGCGTGCCAACCTCGATGCGGTCGCCATCGCGCACGGCTTGATACTCATACGCCAGCTCGGCGCTCGCTGCGTTGACGATGGTAGCGCCAGTCCGCTCCCTGATCTCGCGCGCGCCTGTGATGTAGTCGTTATGGACGTGCGTCTCGAAGACGTAGGCGATCCGCACGCCGGCTGATTCGGCGACCTGAAGATAGATCTCGATATCGCGCCGCGGGTCAACGACCGCGGCGATCCCGGTGCCCTCATCGGAGATGAAGTACGACTGGTGCCCCAACCCGTCGAGGAAGAACTGTTCGACGCGCATCGAGCGCTCCTTCGTGTATATCATGCTGATGCCGGCGGCTCTCCCATCGAGGTCGGACATCGGCATCAGCCCTGACCTTAGCGTTTGCCGCCGTCCAGCGGCAGACCGTGCATGCGCCATGCCGACGTTCCGCCGGTCACATTGACGACCTGCGTGATGCCCTGCTGATGCAGATAGCGAGCGGCATTCATGCTGCGGTGGCCACTCTGGCAGATGAGCAGCACTTCGCGGTTGCGCGGGATCTCGCCCAGGCGCTTGCCAAGCTGGCTCAGCGGGATATTCTTGGCGCCCTTGGCGCGACCGCTGCTGAATTCCCAGGATTCCCGAACATCAATCAAGAGGGGAGCGGACTGTCCGCTGCCGAGGCGCTCCCATGCCTCACGCGGGTTGATCGAGGGGACTTTCGCTGCTCCGCCGAAGAGCCGTTCGAGCACTGTTACCTCCACGTTCCGTAGCGTTGTTGCCTGTCGGTCACATCCATCGGTCACGAGCGCTGGCTGTCGGAATGCCAGCACCGCGGGATAATATTACTACATATGCATGTAGTTATGCAAGTACGGTGGAGAGAAGGGCCATGGCAGCCACCGATGGGCGCCCGCGGCCCGCCGCCACTCGTGCCCTCCTGTGCATACGGGTTACCCTCAGCCCCTCCTTTCATCTCCAGCAAGCGCGTGTGACAGCAGACGATGACGTTAGACTCCCCAATCCCGCCGAGGCAGGCGCACTACTTCGCGCTGCGCGCGGGATGGTCGTCCGCACTGAATGCTGCGGGACCTTCGCCAGCACCATCTGGCGAGCTTTCCATGGGCGCGTCAGACAGCCCCAGCGCGCGCGCTTCGACGGCGTAGCGGTTCCGGATGCCGGCGCAGACGCTGTCGCAGAGCGCGAGCACCGAAGGATCGGTCAGTGAGTAGTAGATCGTGGTTCCCGCTTTGCGCCGGCTCACCAGTCCTCCTTGCGCGAGCGCGGCGAGATGCTTGGAGACATTGGGCTGGTTGGCACCTGTGAGCGTAACCAGCTCGCCGACGTTCCGCTCACCCATCGAGAGCGCGGCCAGCAGCTTGAGGCGCAGCGGCTCCCCCAGCAAGCGGAAGCGCGCGGCGATCAGGTCAAGCAGCGGGTCGGGATAGCCATGCTCATCGCGGCGCTGCCGCCAGGAAGTGGCCAGCATACTTTCCAACACAGTCTTCTCCTTGATGTGGCCATCGCGGTTTCACACACTATATTCCCACATAGTAATATAGTGCAGCGCATACGTCAAGCAATGATGCGGCGGCTGGCCTGCTGACCGGCGTGCCGTGCCCGTGCAAGCGCGCCGTACGATACGTATAGGACAGGCGGACAGAGGTGACGGACGCCTGAGTGGACAGCGGCAGTGGACAGCGGCAGTGGACAGCGGCGTCACAACGGCTACGGTGGACGGTCGGGGCGGCCACTGACCGAGGCATGTCCAGCGTCGGCGTCCGATAAGGGCAGTGGAAAGGAGTGTCTGACGTGGAGATTGGCCGGCTTGGCATCTGGTGTGGGCAGCCGTTCTGGGGTGAGCGCGGGGCCGTGCTGAAGGCGGCAGCCGAGCTCGAAGAGCTGGGCTTTAGCGCGCTTTGGTATCGCAATGCGCCAGGTGTCTTCGACCTCGCGCGGGATCTGCTGGGCGCCACACATCGCGTCGTGGTCGCCACCGGCATCGCCAGCATCTGGACACACCCGCCGCTCCAGGCCGCCGCGGCGCACCACTCTCTGGAGCAGGCTCACCCTGGCCGCTTCCTCCTGGGTCTGGGTGTGAGCCACGCCCATCTCGTTGAGCGTGACGCGCCGGGCCGGTATAGCAAGCCATTCGAGAAGATGCAGGCTTACCTCGACGCGCTGGACGCAGCGCCCGAGCCGGTGCCAGCCGAGCAGCGCGTGCTGGCGGCCCTCGGCCCGCGCATGCTCGAGCTGGCGCGCGATCGCAGCGTGGGCGCCCATCCCTACCTCGTGCCGGTGGAGCACACGCGGCGCGCCCGCCAGGTGTTGGGGCCGGGACGTCTGCTCGCGCCCGAGCAAGGGGTAGTGCTAGAGACAGATCCGGTACGCGCGCGCAGTATTGCCCGGCAGCATCTGGCGGGCTATCTGCAGGCGCCGAACTATCGCAACAACTGGCTTCGGCTGGGCTTCACACCCGACGACTTCACGGACGGCGGCAGCGATCGCCTGGTTGACGAACTGGTCGCCTGGGGCGGCCTGGACGATATTCGCGAACGCATGGAGGAGCACTACCGCGCGGGAGCCGACCACGTGTGCATCCAGGCGCTCACATCTGACCTGACGGCGTTGCCTCTCACGGAGTGGCGGGCGCTCTACGCTCTCACGCGACCGTAGGAACCTGCGGACGTCGCCTATCACGGCCATGGCCCTCGGCAGCGTGAAGGACGGCGGTGCCGCCATCTGCGCTACGTTGGGCCGTGGCCCGTCAATTGCTCGCTCCTCGGTTCGGGACGCTGGCCCGGCGGGACGGCCTCGTAGAGCTGCTCAAACTGCGCGCGAAAGCGCTCGTTGATCTGTTTGCGGCGGATCTTCTGCGTCGGCGTGAGCAGGCCATTCTCCAGGGTGAAGTCATCCGTCAGGATGCCGTAGGACTTTATCCGCTCGAAGATCTGCAGTTTGGCGTTCACCTGCGCCACCTGGGTATCCAGATATGCGCGCAGCTCTGGCGACGCAGCCACCTTGCGCAGATCCGAGGTATCGAACCCGCGCCCCGCCGCCCACGCGCGCACGGCCGCCCACTCCAGTGTGAGCAGGGCCACCATAGACGGCTTGCGGTCGCCATAGACGCAGGCATGGGCCACCAACGGGATCGTATCCAGCAGCGTCTCCAGATGCTGCGGCGCAATCTTGTCGCCGCCTGCGGAAACGATCAAGTCTTTCTTTCGATCTATGATTGTCAGGAAGCCATCGCCATCGAGCGTGCCGATGTCGCCGGTATGCAGCCAGCCTTCGGCGTCCAGTGCTTCGGCCGTCGCCTCGGGGAGATCGTGATAATGCGTGAAGATGCATGGCCCGCGCGCCAGGACTTCGCCGTCTGGTGCGATGCGCAGCTCATGGCCCGGAAAGACCGTGCCCACGGTCCCTACGCGGAACCAGTCCACCTTGTTGATAGTCAGCGCCGTCGTGGTTTCGGTCAGCCCCCACCCGTCAAGCAACGGAATGCCGATCGCATGGAAGAACGTCACGATGGAGGCGTCAATCGGCGCGCCACCAGTGACAGCCAGCTCGAGCCGACCGCCGAATGCCGCTCGCAGCCGGCGGAAGACTAGCCGGTCGGCGACGGCCAATTGCAGCCGCAGACCGAGCGGAATGCGACGCCGCGCCTGCCGCAGCGGCACCGCTCGCTGCCCGGCCGCGACTGCCCACAGGAAAAGCCTGCGCTGCGGAGCCGGTAAGCTTGCGGCACGCTCGAACATGCCCGCGTGCGCCCTCTCGTACAGTCGCGGAACGGCGAGCATCAAATGGGGGCGAACCTCGCTCAGGTCGCGCATGAGACGCAGCACCGACGGCACGACCACCGTCTCCCCGCCAAACTCCAGGGTAAACATGTGCTCCAGTCGGCCCATCCCGTGAGCGAGCGGCAGCCACAGGACATCAATGCTGCCGGGATGGACCGTCGTGAGCATGGTGCGCACGCACGCCAGCATCGTGAGCAGCATACGATGGGTGTGCACCACGCCCTTTGGCCGGCCCGTCGTTCCGGAGGTGTAGATGAGCCCCGCCGTGTCGTCAGGCTGAACTTGCCGCGCGCGCTCGGCCGCGAAGGCATCCGCCTCCTCGTCGCTACGCTCACTCAGGCGCAGCAAGTCCGAGAACGAGATGACCATGGGATCGGCGAGCACGTGCGCATCCTCATCGAAGATGACGATCTTCTCAAGATGCGGGAGCTGCGCCTGTACGCCGCGGACCTTCTCATACTGCTGCGCAGTGTCTATGAAGAGGTAGCGCGCCTCCGAATCGTGCAGGATGTACTCGACGGTGTCGGCTGTGAGCGTTTGATACAGCGTGACGGTAAAGCCGCCCAGGCCCACGGCCGCCCAGTCGGCGACGGGCCACTCCCAGCGCGTCCCACTGAAGATGCCGATCGCATCTCCGGGGCGCGCGCCGAGCGCGTCGAGACCACTCATGAGGCGATTCACCAGCCGCTGATTCTCGCGATAGGTCGCGCTCCGCCACGCCGGTCCTTCGCGCTGCCGCCAGCGTGCCATGTCTGCGAAGCGCTCTGAGCGGGCGCGGAAGAGCTGGGCCAGATTCGTCTCTGTCGCCACTGGTTGGGCGCCCTCGGAATAGGACCGAGGCCCTGAACGAGACAGGTCGCCCTCGCGGGGAGCATTCGCTGCCTGTGCGTGCATGGCGCGCCTCCTTGAAGCGGCTCAGCGAAGAGGCAAACTGAGGTATGGAGATAGCATCTCCACTGCAAGTCCTCGGCCTACGTTGGATGAAAGCAACGCCTGTGGCGCTTTCCCGAAGACACAGTTATCACGCATCCATCACGGTGGCGACTCGGTAGCGCCCCATCACATCACAGTGCCGCCACGGACGGGCGATACCGATGGGATGCGCCAGAAAGGCACTCTCCTCCGAGCATCGGGAATCCGCCACTCAGGAGGCGAGCTGGGGTGCCCGGGTCATACGGGCGAGGCGCCGCCCGGCGGAAGGGAAGGCGTGATGCATTGCCCGGCGGAAGAGCTATCCGGACGCCTTAGCTCGGGTCAGACGTCGGCCAAGCCCGTGCTCACGTCCGCGTCGAAGGCGCCGCGTGCGACCATGCGCACCTCCCCCGTGACGCGCACGGACGTGGCGTCGCTGCCCGCCTGATCTACCCGGACGAGCATACGGCTAGGTCGCCCAACGAAACGCCCCTGGTGGAGCACGATCTCCGCACCGGACCTTTCGTGCCCGTAGCGGACCAGATAGGCGCCTACTGGTCCGGCGGCGCTACCGGTAGCGATGTCCTCCACGCGCCCATCGTTGTCCCAGGTGCGCCCCTCGCGTGTTGCGACGTGGAACACGTAGACGAATTTGGCCCCCGCCTGAGCGAGCAGACCATCGAAGCTCGCCTGCACGATGGCGGCACGCTCAAGCCCGCTGGCAAGCATGACCAGCAAATAGGGCAGGCCCGTCGAGACGATCTGCAGCGGGAGGCCGGGGTGAAGATCCTCCTCCTTCAGGTTGAGAGCCGTGAGCATTCGAACTGCCAACTCGGCGCCCAGGGTCGCGCCGAACGAGGGGCGGCCCTGGTCCATCGTCGCCTCATACCCATTGCCGCGGCGGGTGGTCGTCACCTTCACCGGGCCTTCCGCCAGCGCGATGGTCCACTCCTCCCGCTCGCCTGCCACGGCCAATCGCTCATGCAGCACGCAGGCCGCGCCCAGCACAGGGTGCCCAGCAAAGGGCAGCTCCTCCTCCATGGTAAACACGCGCGCCCCAACCCGGTTCGCGTCTGATGTGGGCGTCAGGAAGATAGACTCGAACTGGCGCATCTCCTGGGTGATGCGCTGCATCGCCGCCGAGGTGAGATCGCCGGCGTCCGGAAAGACAATCAGCCCATTGCCGGAGAGCGGCTCCTGGGTAAAGACGTCAACGTGGCGATACTCCAGCTCGCGTGTGCGCTCGGACATTAGGACTCCTCCAGGTCGTCTGGCCAGTCTGAGTCTGTGAACGACAGTTGTTCGGCGACCTCATCGCGCGCATAGTAGCACGATTCACTCTGCGTCAATAGGCGCAAGGTGCGCATGGGGGGGCACGTACCGTACGATAGTGTCGAACAACGTGACGATAGTGTCGAACAACGTGCGGGAAATAGTGGGCGCTTGGCACAGTCGTTCGTGGCCGGGAAGCCAACTACATCGCATAGGCGAAACGCCAGGGGATAGCATGATTGCGCGTACATGGCACGGCATTACGCCGATAGAGCGGTCCGACGAGTATCTGCGCCTCATGCTCACGGTCGCCGTACCCGACTATCAGGCCGTACCAGGGAATCGCGGTGTGTACGTCATGCGGCGAGTGGAAGAGGAGCACGCCCACTTCCTGTTGCTGACGCTGTGGGAGTCGGAGGACGCGATACGAGCATTTGCCGGCCCTGATATCGAGAGAGCCAAGTACTACCCGTTCGATAGCGATTTCTTGCTGGAGTTGGAGCCAACGGTGGCGCACTACGCGGTATGTGCCGCGCCAACGCTCGATGCGGCTCCCGCCTGATCTGCCGACGCATGTAATCCCTCCGCTTTCGTGGTGTCGCCGCGTGCGAAGAATCCAGGTTTGCAACTATCCAGGATATCTGTTAGCATAGATATGGCGGTGATGGCGGCAGCAGCGAGCGAATCGTGGACGAACAGGCCGGAGGACCCGTGTGAAGCTTAGCGATGGTGTGGAGTGGGGCCTCCACAGTGCCGCGTTGCTCGCGGTCATTCCTCCCAATGCCGTGCTGCCGGGCAAAGCCCTCGCCGAGTACCACGGCATCTCCGAGAGCTATCTCGTCAAGCACCTCCAGGCACTCACGGCGGCCGGCATCCTCATCTCAGTTCCTGGCCCCAAAGGTGGATATCGGCTCGCGCGGCCAGCCGCCGAGATTACGGTGCTGGAGATCGTAGACGCTATCGAAGGTCGTGAGCCAGCCTTCCGCTGCACCGAGATTCGCCAGCGGGGTCCGGCGGGACTCGAGCCCGATATCTACCGGCTGCCCTGCACCATCAATGCGATGATGCTGCGCGCTGAGACGGCCTGGCGCAAGTCGCTCCAAGCGCAGACGGTAGCGGACATCGTGGCTGGCCTCAGCAAGCGGGTGGATTCACGCGCCGTCGAAAAGACGATCACGTGGTTTCAGGAGCACGTCCGCAACTGACCCAATAGAAGCACACACCAGCGCCGCCTGCGAGCCGCCTTCCACCCGCCGCTCGCCGCGCTGCTGCAAGCAGTGAACAGGCCATGAAGAGAAGAAAGGAAGATATACATGACGATCTTCGTTACCGGCGCCACAGGCGTCCTGGGCCGTCCTGTCGTCCGGCGTCTTGTCGCCGCTGGTCATGTCGTCCATGGTCTCAGCCGCTCAATCGAAAATGCCGCCCTGTTGCGCCAGCTCGGAGCGGAGCCGGTCGAGGCCGATCTATTTGACGTTGCCTCGGTGCGAGCGGCTCTCGAAGACTGCGATGCGGTGCTCCATCTGGCGACGAAAATCCCGCCGACGTCCCGTGCTGGGCGGCTCTCCGCATGGGTGGAGAACGACCACATCCGACGCGAAGGCACGCGCACACTCGTCACAGCGGCGCTGGCCTCTCCGGCCACGCGGACCTTCATCTACCCAAGCTTCGCCCTTGTGTATCCCGATGGAGGTGACGCGTGGATTGACGCGGAGAACACCCCAGCGGCACCAACCGCGATTCAGCAGACCACGCTCGATGCCGAGGCCGAAGTGAGACGCTTCGCAGCAGCCGATGGTCGTCGCGGTCTCTCGCTGCGTATGGGCGCGTTCTACGGTCCGGAGGTGCCCTCAGCCCAGGACCAGCTTCGCATCGCTCGCATGGGTATCTCGCCGGTACCGGGGCGGCCTGAGGGATACCTGCCACTCATCTGGATTGAGGACGCAGCCGACGCTATCGTCGCCGCGCTCGACCGGGGCGTCTCAGGCATGTACGACGTCGTGGATGACAATCCCCTTCGTCGCGCGGAGATCTCAGCGGGCATGGCAGCGGTCGTCGGACGCAAGCGCCTGCATTCTCTGCCGGCATGGCTGATACGTCTGGTCGCAGGGCCGGGCGCAGCGTCGCTGAGTCGCAGCCAACGCATCTCCAATCGTCGCTTCAAGGCAGCGACCGGCTGGGCGCCGACCGTGGCCGATGCGCATGCGGGGCTGCCGCAGCTTGTCGGCCCGGCTGTTGAGCATGCCCACACCACACCAACGTCACGTACTGCTCTGCGCGCCTAGCGGCGTCGCATCAGCCCCTCGCGATCCGCTGGCGATCTCATCTGTGCAGCCACGCTGCCTTGCGCCGCCAAGAAATGACCGCGCTCGACAGGCCGCTGTCGAGGAGTCCAGCGGATCGCGGGGACGCTCATGCCGATCGGAAAGGCCGAGAAGCACCAGCTCAGAGTACAGGGACACCGTCCCAAGAAGGTTACACGTGCTTACGAAACAGAACACCGTGCAGCGTTGGAAGCAGTCGCAGACGAGCGCCAGAGGAGCACTTCACTACGAGCGGAGCGGGCACGGTGAGCCGCTGCTGCTGCTGCACGGCATCGGCAGCGGGCTGCGTGTCTGGGATCCCGTGCTGCCCTGGCTGGCGCCCTATCACGAGGTGATTGCCGTGGACCTGCCTGGGCATGGCGGATCTCCCCTGCTGGATGACGGCACGCCCCCAGATGCCGCGGGCTTCGCGCGGGTGCTGGCGGACTTCATGGACGAGCTGGACATCGAGACGGCACATCTGGTGGGCAATTCGCTGGGCGGGTGGACCGCGCTGGAGCTAGCGAAGCTGGGGCGGACGCGCTCCGTGATGTGTCTCTCACCGGCCGGGCTCTGGCGCCGCCACACGCCACTCTATGACGTCCTAATGTTCCGGGTGACGCGCTGGCTGGCGCGGACGCTGCTCCCCGCCGCACCCGTCCTGCTGGCCTCGCCTGTTGGCCGGACGCTGATCATGGCTCATCTTTTCGGTCGCCCGTGGAATCTCCCGCCGAGCGCAGCGCTGGAGGTCGTACAGACCTTCGTGCGGGCGCCTGGCTTCGACCTGACCTTCCGTGCTACCCGCCGCGAACGCTTCTCGAGCGGGCGCCAGATTCAGGTGCCGATCACAGTCGCCTGGGGCGCTCGTGACCGCATGCTGCTGCCGGGTGTGGCGCGCGTCCGCGATGAGCTGCCGCCACAGACCCGCTGGCTCACGTTGCCTGGCTGCGGCCACGTCCCCACCTACGATGACCCCGGCCTCGTCGCTCGCACCATTCTGGCAGGGCGCACCCCGACTGGGGCTGAGGGGAGCAGTATTACACCGCATGAATCTGCGTGAACCCATGCGCCCTGCGCGTGACCGTCGGGATCTCTTCGGCGCGAGGACAATGCCCCTTTGGTCTCCAGGATGGTGGTCTACGCAGCTCGGCGGTACACTACTTCGAGCGCGCCACGCCCTAGCCGTGGCCCTTTGGTGAACTCATCCCGTGAAGAGCGAACCTTTGCCACTGTGGGGGTCGCCTGGGAGGCGTGAGGATGGCTGCCGCCGTGACTGGCAGCCTTGTAGGTGTAGCGACGCGCGGCCGTGGGCGAGACGCAGGCGCTGCTGAGCGCCGACCGCAAGCAACAAGAAAGGGATCCAGACGCGATCTGGATCCCACATGCAGTCGGTGAGCCCCCAGGGACTCGAACCCTGAACCCGCTGATTAAGAGTCAGCTGCTCTGCCAATTGAGCTAGAGGCCCAAACGTGGATGCTCCCTTCGGAGCAATGACAATGATACCACACGGCCTCGGCGCTCGCAAGACCCTGGGCACACTCCTGCTACCCCTGCCAGACTTCGCACCCAGCGCCCTCGCCAGCTTGATATCGTATGCCCGTGCGCCGTGCGCCATTCCGGCGCTTTCCCGCCCCAGCGAAACCCTGCGAGATCCCCACCCTAAGGCGCCCCGCGCATCAGCCCCCAGATCGCTGGATCCTCGCCGCCCAGTCGCCAGAGAGCGACGCCCGCGACGTGGTAGCGGGCAGCCAGGTCGAGCCGGGCCTTCAGGCTGCGGGCATTCTCGTACCACACCGTGTGCGAGCGGTCTTGGTCGTCGGTGTATTCGAACCACGGCGACTTGCTCACGGCGTCCCACTTCACGTCCACGCCATTCTCCTGTGCCAGCGCTTCCGCGTCGGCCCATTGGAGGTCTTGGCCCTGCTCGCCATCCACCCAGTCGTAGCCGTACGTGCCCAGCCCGAGCACAATCTTGTCGCGCGGCACCTCGGCGACGGCCAGATTGAGCACGCTTTCGACCCACGCCACCGGAGCGATCGGCCCTGGTGGCGTGCTATTCGTGGAGTAGTCGTATGCCATCACCCTGACCTCGTCGGCGGAGGTGCCCAGCGCCTGCCAGTCCTGGGCCTGCGCACCACTCCAGTCCCCCGGCTCGGCGGTCTTCGCATGCACGGTGAGCGTCAGCTTCTTCTGTGCCCGATGCAATGCGGTGGCAACATCGCGGACGAACGCGCTATATGCGTCACGATCCGCGGCCCTGAGGGATTCGTAATCGAGATCCACGCCGGCCCACTGGCCCGACCGCGCGAGATCCACAATCGCGGCCACGTGCGCGGACCGCAGCCGCGGATCAGTGATGAGCCGATGAATCAGGTCGCCATCCCACTTGCCCCCGACATAGTTTGAGATCGCCGGCACGACCGCAACGCGGCGCGCTGACGTCTGTGCCGCTAGCTCGGATTGCGATTGCTGGGCCTCTGGCGAGGCGAATACAAGCTGGCCACTCTCGGTCGGTTGGTACCATACCGGACTCACCTCGGTGAGGGTACTTTGGCCGATGGCGGCGATGCCGCGGTCGTCCTCCGGCACCACATATCCCGCGACGATCCGCAGGCTGTACGGACTGACCTGCGTGGCAGACTGCCCGCCCAGCAAGGACGCGCACCCGCCTAATAGGGAGACGATTGCCAGCACCCCCGCGAGGATAGACGCCGTCCGTCTTCTGCTCATGCCACGCCTCGTACTCGACCTCGCAGACGAGTGCTCGCTCGCTCGAATGACGGCGTGGTGACCGTGCCCAGGCGTTGCAGCTTGTTCCAGCTCGACCGCGTGCCCCGCAGCACCGTCAGTGCCGATTTATACAGGATGTAGGCACGCAGCGGCTCGTAGATGAGCCGGTAGAGCGGCACCATCAGCAGATGGACCGGCCGCTCACGCGTCAGCCATAGACCGGCGATGGCAGTGAGCAGTTGCGCCAGCAGGAAGACCGCGGCATAGGCCAATAGTAGCCCCAGCCCTTGACCCTGGAAGAGCACGACGGCCATGACGTACACGAACGGCAAGAAGATCAGCGGCATCAGCACCGAGATCACCGCGAATGGCAGGGTCAGCATGCCCAGCCAGCGGTAGCGGGGATTGAAGATCATGCGGCGATGCTTCCACAACGACTGCAGGATTCCGTACATCCAGCGGAAGCGCTGCCGCACGAGCGCGGACACGGTCTCGGGGGCCTCGGTGTAGCACACCGCCTCGTCATCCTGCGTCACCATATAGCCCGCTTGCTGCAGCGCCAGGGCGAGATCACAGTCCTCGGCCAGCGTCGTCATAGAGTACCCGCCCACTCGTCGCACGGCAGTTCGCCGCCAAGCCGCGCAGGCACCAGGCACGACCATGATCCCCCGCAGCGCGTCCTGCGCTCCACGGTCCACGCCGATCTGGGTCAGATACTCCAGCGCCTGATAGCGAGTCAACAGGTTGCGCAGGTTCCCGACCTTGACGATGCCAGCCACCGCACCCAGCCGCCACCATGTATCGAGCGCGAAGTGCCGGACCAGATTGCTGACAGTATCAGGAGTGAACAGTGTGTCGGCGTCGAGAGTCACGACGATTGGCGACCGCGCCTGAGCAAACGCACGGTTGAGGGCCGCCGCTTTGCCCGCGTTCACCTGCCGCAGCAGCCGAATCCGTGGATCCGCAGCGGCCGCCGCGGCGACCACCTCCGCGGTGCGGTCGGATGAGCCGTCATCAACGACGATCACTTCTTTGAGATTGGCATAGCGCGAGCGACAAACCGCCTCCACAGTCCGGCCGATGACCTTTTCTTCGTTGAACGCGGCAATCGCCACAGACACCTCAGGGCCGGTGAAATCCTCTGGCAGGCCAGCAAACCTCCGCCTGCGGCGGATCCGGCGGCCGACCGCAAGCGCCACATTGACGCCGCCACTGAACACGACCGAGATGATCGCCAGCCAGAAGAGCAGCTCGATCAGCTTGGTGGGCCATGACCAGATAGCCTGAGCACCCCAGAACACCTCGCGATCCCAGATGCTCGGCGCGCCGTGCGTGGTGCCGGCCTTGACCTGTGGACTGACCTGGACCAGCGACTGGAACGTGTAGCCCTGTGCGCGGGCCCATGGGATGAGACGCTCCAGATAAGCGATAGTCTCGGCGCGGTTGCCGCCACCATCGTGGAGCAGGACCGTGATATTGTCCGTCGTGGTCGGCGGCAGCGGCATCGGCGCCTTGGGGCGTGTGGCCGCATTGCCATACATCCAATCGTTGGTGTCGAACTCGTCGAGCGAGAGGATGTATCTCATGCGCTCCGCGTTGATGATGACCTGGCTGAATTCGCTATCGAGGTGCCGCGACCCAGTCGTGCCATCGTAGGGCAGCCGCGCGAGGGTCGTCTGGACGCCGGTCGCCGCGCGAATGATGCGGTCGGTGAGCCCAAACTGCTGCTCGACCTCACTCGGGCCCAGGATCGGGTGGGTCAGCGTATGGTTGCCTATCGCATGGCCTTCCTGCACCTCGCGCTGGGCAATTGATGGGTACTTGGCAACCTCGGATCCGACGACAAAGAACGTCGCCTGGACATGATATCTGCTCAGTACGTCGAGGATTTTGGGCGTCCAGGTCGGATCGGGCCCGTCGTCGAAGGTGAGCTCGATAGTCTTGTGTGCGACGCCGCTGTAGCCATATCGCTGCAACCCGAATTCGTGGTCACCAGCCGTATCCGCGTCATCCTGCGAGAGTGGACCCAGGTTCTCGTTGGTAAGTGGGTCAATCGCGACAACCTGATTCTGCTCGTGCGCAAGCTGCACGATGCGCACGAGCGGACCGACGCCGATAATGGGCAGGCGTTGCAGCCCTTCTGGTGGCACCGAGTACGTCTGCGGCAGCTCTTGCCCGTTCACGCCGAGGGTGGGCGCCTGCTGAACTGGCTCCCAGGACGCGACGACGACCATGACGACCAGCATCAGCAGGATGAGCGCGCCAGCCCTGATCAAGCGCCAGCGGCGGCCAGTCGGGTCGAAGAAGACAGCACGCGGAGGAATAGGGACGGCGCGTGTCTCGGGGCCGCGCGGCGACTTTGGATTGGTCGCTTGGGTTGCCATCAGTTCCTTCTCGCTTCTAAATATTGCTCTCTCGATTTTGCTCGTAGACAGGCTGCCGGGAGTGCAGCCTCAGATTGCTGACCTCTCATCCAGTGGCCGTCTCTGGCACCAGATTCGGCCCCAATGCCATAGAGATGCCGAGATCGTCGGGCTCGCGCTCAGCGGGCGCAAAGATTGCTCGCGTCAGACAGCCGGCGTCGTGCCTGATGAGATAGCCGCCTTGAAGCTTCAGGAACCTACCGACGATGACCTCGGAGACGAGATCGCGGACCGCCTCTACGTCAGCTTCAACGGGATATTGCTGCTGAGCGGCATAATGCTCGCGCAGGTGGGACGGAAAGGTGCCGTCGTGCAAGATGACACGATCAACTGGACCACCCAGGTAACGGTGGACCTCGCGCACGAAGTCGGAGGCGCGAAAGCCGTCTGTCTCGCCGCGCTTGGTCATGAGGTTACCGACGTAGACCGTCTCCGCCTCGGACTCGCGAATGGCCTCGGCCACGCCCCGCACGAGCAGATTGGGCAGAATGCTTGTGTAGAGGTCTCCTGGGCCAATGACGATCACATCAGCGCGCCGGATAGCGTGCAACGCCTGCTCGCATGCGGCAACATCCTCTTGCAGCGAAAGCCGCTGAATGGCGGGAAGCGGACGGTCATCGTGCTGCCCGCGCGTGTCAATGATGGATTCACCGCACAACACCTCGCCATTCGTAAGCTGCGCGCGGAGGGTGGCGCGTTCGAGCGTGACGGGTAGCACCTTGCCTGCGGTCTCCAGCAATGCCTGCGCGTCGTCCAGCGCGTCGAGCAGATCACCATCATTCAGGTTCTCGAGCGCGGAGAGGATGAGGTTGCCCAGGTTGTGCCCGCTCACCTCCCGGCGCCTGGCAGCGTGCTCCTGCTGTGGATCGGATGCACTCTCCCCCTCGCCAGCCAAGATATCGCGCCGGCTGGCGAGCGTGTCGCGGAGACCGCCGTAGCCATGGCCCGGCGGGAAACGGAAGGCAAACATATCGCGCCACAGCGAGGCCTTGCGAGAGAGCGCAACCAGCGCCTGACGCAGGTCTCCAAACGGTAGCTGCCCGAATTCGTCCATCAATCGGCCCGAGCTGCCGCCGCTATCGGACATTGACACGACGGCTGTGATCGAGCACGGAAACTGTTTCAGGCTCGAGAGCAAGGCGAACGGCCCCGTACCGCCCCCGATAGTGACGATTCGCTGATCCCGCCCATAGAGTCCGTAGTGCTGCATCCGACCGTCGCCGTCCACATCAGTGCCAGGCTGGTCGCGCATGGTTTCCTCCCCCACGAGCTACAGTCAGATTACACGTCAGCTCGCTTACGGATGTTGGCATTATGTCGTCTCTGCAAGAGCAACACCACGACTACCTAACATCCCATGGCATACTGCCTACGAGCATGGCCCTTGTATGGTTGACGTCGAGGAGCAGTGCCTGCGCTACGCTTCCAGGGGCGACGGGGCGGAGCAGAACAGTCCCGAAGGCGTCTTGCCTTTGTGGTGCGACGCGTTGGGGGACGAGCGGCTCCATCGTGTCCCAGGCGGCGTGCAGGCCTGTGCCCGAGTGGACGCCGTATCCATCCTTGATATTCAGTACGCTTACTCGTGAGATCGCTCTCAGAGTAAGCGATGGACGCGTGCGTAGGTGCGAGTCGCAGGCAGTGGGCTCACACCCGTTGAGAGGATATCCGCGCGGGGCTACGCGAACGTCACACACTGGACTCGCGGCATCACAGAAGTGTCAACGCGGAGTACGGATCTACGTTACATAATGTGAGGCTAATGCGAGGTGCCTCTGATTGCGGCGTGAACCAGCTGCCTTCACCAGGCGCCAGGTGGTATCGGCCCATGTATGCGCCGGGATCTCTACTTCTGTTCGCTAGGCGGGCGCCATGCCGTGCGGCGTTTCTTTGGGCGGCGGTGGCTCGCCGGTGGCCACGTTGCGCAGCGAGCCCGTCCACGGCGTGCCGAGCAGCGGGAGCAGCCAGCGGTCCAGGCCGTAGTAACCGGCAATGCGCCAGGCGAGGACGATCAGGATGCTCAGAACGCCCAGGATGGGATTGGTGCTGACCGTCCCCGCCAGCAGGTAGTTCAAATTCATGACCACTCCGAAGAAGGCGGCGATGCCGGTAAGGGCGCCGAGAATCAGGCCGGCACCAACCAGCACCTCACCGAATGTGATGACGTAGGCCCAAACCGAGGCGTTGGGAAGGACGAGATTCCTGAGAAAGCTGGCATACCAGTCCTGCACAGCGGGATGTGCCCCACCCGCTTGCTTGAGTGCGCTCGTCGCGAAGCCCGTGATGGCCGCTCCCGTTTTGGGACCGAACACCCATGCGCCGCCGATTACCGGCTTGCCGAAGGCACTGCTCGTGAAATCATAATCAACGCCGGTGAGCTTCTCCAAACCGGCTATGAGCCACTGATACCCGACGTAGACACGCACGATCAGCCACACGATCGCCATGCGCCTATCGGCAAACAGGAAGCGCGCGAGCGGCGGCTCTGGTATCTGACTGGGAGAATAAGCGGCCAAGGCGCTATTGCGTCGCTGCATGCGGCATCCTTCCTCTCAGCGGGCCAGTCCTCCGCTGCGCCGGTACGTCTCCTTGCCGCGCGGCATCTGAGCACGGGCCCGTAGACCTCGTCACCTCGGCCTCGCACACGCTGTGCCGCCCATGCCCTTTTGGACGCACACGTGCCCGCTATCGCGGTTGCCAGAATCGGACGGCACGATTGGCATGGGCTGCTCTGGATGGTCATCGCGCGGCTCAGCGCTGCCCGCCGAATCCCTGCGCGGACAGTGGCGAGCTACCCGCATCCTCTGCGACGTCGAGCGCCGCCGAGCGCAGATGCAGCGCCTCGCGCGCAATCAAGCCGCTAGGGAGCTGTCGCAGCCGGTAGGCCGTCGCGTAGCTCACGCCCTCGGCGAAGAGATCAAGGTTGGGACTGGCGATCACCAGGCCCATCCCAAGCTGCTGCGCGAACCGAATCACCAGGTCGGCGTTGCGCTGGTCCATACGCGCGAACGCCTCGTCGTGCATCAGCAGCCGCAACGGCGCGTTCGAGACGGCAAATTGCATCGCCGCCGCCGTCAGCAGTAGCACGTAGACCGGCACGCGCTGCTCTCCGCCGCTGCCAAAGCCCGAGACCGCGCTGTCCCAGGGCCGCACACGCGGGTCCAGATCGTCGGAGTGCAGCAGCGAGATATCCACCCAGCGGCGATAGTCAAGCTGATCCACCAGCGCCTCCACCGAGGGCTGCGCCTGGCCCTTCATCTGCTCGTCCAGCCAACCGGCGAAGATCGCCGTGAGCTGCCCCTGCACCGCCGCTGGCATCGCGCGGCCGTGCTCCAGCAGGGCCGTCGCCACCGATACATGGTCGAAGGGAATATCGGGCAGCCGCGCCAAGCGCACCGAGAGCTTCAGCGAGAAGCGCGTGTTGCGCGCGAAGAAGCGGGCATTCGCCAGGCGCTCGTTGAGCCCCTCGATGATCGCCTGCGCCCGCGTAAGCTGCTCGACCAGATGGCTGACCACCTCTCCCAGAATGATGTCGCGCACGACACGCGTCACGCGCTCGGCCAGCGTCTGCTGGAGCTGCTCAATGGTCACGTCGAGGAAGTTCAGCAGCAGGCGCACGTCGCTGGTGCCCTCCATGCGCGGCGCCACGTCCAGGAGCCAGCCCTGCGGCGCCAGCGCCAGCTCGCGCTTGACCGGCGGGCGCAGTCCAAAGCGCTCGTCGCTGCCCACCAGCGCGGCATACTCCGCTACGACCACCAGGAAGCCGTTCTGCTCACGCTCCGCGGCGCTGAAGGCGCGCGGCAGGTCATCATCCAGCCGTTGGCGGCTATCGCGGCCCCGCGTGACCCCGCGCGCGTAGCGCACCGGATCGTCCACCTGATTGTCGGGCAGATCAAGACTATCGGCCACCGCATTCAACAGCGCGGCGAACGCCTGGTTGCGGCGCTGCAGATGCGCGCTGGCACCAGCCTCATCGCTCGCCTTGGCCTGCCGTGCCTGGCGCGCCGCCGCAAGCTGATGCGTGGCGATGCCGCGCGCGACCGCCGTCTGGCGCGCCTGCTCCTCGGCCTCCTTCAACCGGCGCTGGAGCATCGTAATGCGCGCCTCCACGTTCTGCAGCCCCGCCGCGTGGAGCGCGCTGCGCGCCTGATTGAGCAGCCGCTGCGCCTCTTGCACGTCCTGGTCGGCCTGCTCCATCTGCGCGCGCGCCACGCCGAAGGCCTCCCCTTCGGCATCGTGGGAGTCTTCCGCCGAGCGCAGCCGCGTGTGAAGCTGCCCCATGCGCCCGCGGGTCTCGCCGGCACGCGAGACGGTATCAGCCACCGCTTGTGCCAGGGCCGTGCGCGCCCGCGCGAGCTGCGCCGGATCGGCCAGCGCCGGATAGGCCGCCGTGGCCTCCGCCCAGCGCAGCCGCTCGTCCTCCTCCTCGGCTGTCGCATCCTCCACCGTACGGCGAGCAGTGGAGAGACGCATCGTGGCCGACTCCTCGGCCTCGCGCAGGGTACGCAGCTCACCACGCCGCTGATCGAGCTCCTCCAGCATATGCGCCAGCTCGCTTAGACTGCGGGCGCGCGCCTCCGCCTGCTGCATCGTCTCACGCTCGACACGCAGCACGTCGCGCTGATCCGTCAGGCGTGCCAGTTGGTCAGCCCGCTCGCGTGTGAGCTCGTCGCGCCGCGCCGCAGCCGCCGCCTGCCGCCGCACCACGCCGATCAACGCCTCCGAGCGCTTCGCGCGCCGCACCGTCCCGGTCACATCGCCCAGCCGGTAGCGCCCGTCCGGACAGAGGAAATCCCCGCCACGCGGCGGGTCTTGGGCCAGCATCAGCGAGCCGAATGCCCCATCCAGATAGCGCCGCAGGTCCGGGTGCCCCGTCACCAGCACGGAGGCCAGCGAGCCGCGCTGCGCCCGGCCCCCGGCCGGACTTGCCGCCAGCACATGCCAGTCCGCCTCGTTGCCCAACGCCGCCCGCGCATGCTCCACCGGCACCGAGAGCGTGAGCAAGGTCAGCACGTCCAGGTGTTCCAGCAGGCCCTCGATGGCCTCGCCCCAGGCCGCGCCCTCACGCGCCAGGTCCAGGTGGCGGTAGACCGGCGCGCAGCCGCGATCCACTCCCTGCAGGCGCGCCAGGGCACGCTCGCGCTCCGGCGAGAGCGCCGGCAATGGCTCGGTCTGCGTCTGGCCGATCTCCTGCTCGATCGCCGCCAGCCGCGCCTCCAGCTCGGCGATCTGCACCTCGCCCTTCGCCGCTCGTGCGCTTGCCTCACGCACCTCCGCGCGCGCATGGTCAGCCTGCTGTTGGCAGGTCTGCCCCAGCGGACTCAGCACCATGGTGCTCGGCTCGTTGGTCGGCGCCTCGCCAATTCCCGCCGGCCACCGCTGCACCATCTTATCCCAGCGCGCCCACAGCGCCTGCCGTCCCGTCTGCACCGCCCTGGCCGACGCCTCGTGCTGCGCGCGTGCGTCGCGCTCGGCCTGGCGGGCGCTGGCCGTCGCCGCCACGGCCCCCTCGATCCGCTTTGCCCGCGCCTCGAAGCCGGCCAGCTCGTGGTCGCCTTCCACCCAGGCAGCGTGCAGCGCGTCGCCCAGGTTCTGGTCCCCTGGCTCGGCAATCAGGCCGGCCCAGGCCGCACTCAGCGTGTTCGGCAGCGCGCCCAACGCATCCATTGCTCGCTGGCGCAGCGCGGTCAGCCGCGCGACGGCTGCCTCGCGCTCGGTATTCAGGGAGTGGCGCGCGGAGGCGACGGCCGCCTCGGAGCGCTGCAAGCGCTCCTGGGCCTGGCGTAGCTCGCGGGCGGCGCGATCCTGCGCGTGCTGGGCGGCGGTCAGCGTCTCGTTGGCGCGCGACACCGCCTGCACGACCTCGCCCTGGTGCAATTGCTGCAGGGCCTCCAGCTCGCGCCGCGCGGCGTGCTCCTCGGCGTAGGCGGCCTCTTCCTCCGCCTCGGCCGTCCGCGCCGCCGATTCCGCCTCACGTACCTGATCGTCGGCCGCGGCAAGCTGCGCCAGGCTGTCGTCATGCGTCCAGGCGGCACGCAGCCACGAGAGCGCGCCGTGTTGCAGCACCGCCTCGTGATAGCGCTTGCGCGCCTCGACCACGCCGGCCAGCGTCGCGCGCAGCTTGGCATATTCCTCGATGTCGCGATGGATGCGCTGGATGCCCTCAAGGCCTTCTACCAGCCGTTCAAGGTGCGGGCGATCCACCACTGGCAGGAACTCGCGCACCACGCCGCTTGGGTCAGCCACCAGTGCGTCGTCCACGCGCAGGCCCAGCATGCGGTGCAGCACGTCGTAGAGCGCGTCGTAGCGCCGCTGCCAGTCGGCCCCTTCGATGTTGAGGAGCCGGCGCGCGACGAGGCGATTATAGTCTTCGGCCTGGCTGGCGTTGAAGACGGCGCCACCGCTGTTGATCAGCGTGTCGTTGGCCGCGCGGAAGGCCTGCATCTCCAGCGGCGCCTGCCCCTTGGGCGTCACCTCCAGGAACGCCACCTGCTCCAGTGTCGCCGGCAGCGCGTAGTAGAAGGGGTGCGCCGAGTTGGGCGTGCAGGTCGCCGCCGCGCCGTAGACCCAGCGTCCCTCGCCCTCGTGCTCCACCTCCACGGCGCAGTAGCCTACCGTCCGCTGCCGACGCCAGCCTTTGTCGGGCCGCTCGACGCCGTGTGGATCGAAGAACAGGATCGTGTTGCTGAGCGTACGCTTGCTCGTCCGACCGCCCTCACGCGCCGCCAGATTGAACTGCTTGCCCGAGGCCGGGAAGAGGCCCCAGTCAATGGCGTCCAGGATCAGTGACTTGCCCGAGCCGTTCTCGCCGATGATGGCGAGCATGTCGCCCAGCACGTCGAGCGTCGCGTTCTCGTGGCCGTGCCAGTTGATCAGCCGGATGCGCCGGATCCACGCGCGGCCGGGGGAGCGACCGTTGCGGCTGGAGCCGAGCGGCCCGCTCGCGCGAGCAGCGCCGTTCCCATTGCCGTGGGCGATGCTGATGCGTCCGCTCACGCCGTGCCTCCGTCGGGGTTCAGCTCGTCGTGCACCACCAGCCCCGCCGGCGGCAGGAAGCGATCAATCAGGTCGGTGAACTCGTAAATGCCGCTATAGTCGCGGTCATCGAGCTTGTAGCGCTCGTCGGCGCGCTGGCGGTCGTCGGCACCGATGCGCCGCAGCAGCCGCAGCCGCTCGAACGCCGCGAACGCCTGATAGAAGGCGCGCTGATTGGCGCGCACACGCTGAGCCGCGCCCAGGCGCTGAGGCGCCGCTGAGGTCTTGCGTGGCCGGCTGGCGGTGGCGGTCGCCGCCGCCGCTTCGCCGTTTGCCGCGGCCTTCTTGCGGCCTCTGCCCTTCGCGTTCTCGGCGGCGATCTCCAGCAGCTCTTCGTCGTCGCCGGCGTCGGCCTCGCCGCGCGTGGCCAGCGCATCGTTGATCACGCCCTCGTCGAAGCTGAGCCATGGCGACTGGCGCTGCCCATCCTCGGCCACATAGCGGAATAGATCGGCGAAGCGGAACGTGTTGGCCGACTCGCCGGCCTCCAGCAGCCGCACACTGCGATACGCGCGGATCAGGCAGGCGTAGGCGGTCTGCTTGCGTGTGGTCAGCTCGAAGACATCGGCGATGCACAGCTCGCGCTGCCGCGGCGCCATCGGCCAGTACGCGCGCGCCCAGCGGCCCAGCCGCAGCTCGATCAGCGCGCCCAGCTCTTCCTCGAAGAAGCGCTGCTCTTCGGGGTAGTGCTTGGAGAGCCAGGCGAACTCGTCGGGTGACTCTTCAGCCAAAATCGCGCTCTGCTCGATCAGCATGCGCCTGACGCGCCGCGCCAGCTCCTGCTCTCGCTGTCCTGTATACGTTGGCATATCGTGTGCTCGCTCCGCCTGCTAGCTATCTACCCGCCATCGCGCGCCGAGTCGTGCTGGTCGCCCTTGCCGCGGCCCCGGCCGAACGGCCACAGCTTGCGCCCTTGTCCCTGTCCCTGGCTTACCGGCGGCTGCTCGCGTGGCTGTGGGCTTGCGGGCAGCGTATCCGGCGGCTGCAGCGGATGTGTCGGCCGCACCCCCTGCGGAAGGGCTGGCAGCGGACGTGTCGCATAGACCTCCGAATCGTCCAGGGGGTGCGTCGGCTGGGCTGCGTCTGGCGGCAGGGGATGCGTTGGCAGGGCGACATCTGGCGGCGTCGGGCGAGCGGCAATCGGCGGCGACGCGGATACGGGCACGGGCGTCGCACTCCCTTGCTGGCGCGCCGATCCCATCCCCATTGCGGCTGGAGCCGCTGCGGCAGAGGCGGGTGCTCGCTGCGGCTCGCGCACGACCATCGGCCGCGGCGGATGCTGCTGTGTCGGCTGGCTGGCCGCAAGGCGCCGGAGAGGCACACTTGCCGCCGGGCGCTCCTCGGCGGCTGCTCCCGCCCGCCGGGCGGCCGCCAGCGAGTGAAAGCGGTAGTTGTCAAGCTCCACCTCGAACTCCGGCCCGCGCAGCACCGCCCGCGCAGCCGTTCCCGCGGCCGCCGGCGAGATCTTCAGGCCCAGCCGCCGGAGCGGTGCGCTATCGCGCGGCAGCCACAGCAGCGACGCCAGCAAGCGCAGCTCGTCGAACGACTCAAGCGTTGTCAGCGCCTCCGCCGAGCCAGCCGCGATCATGCGCTCTACCAGCCGCGCGCGCGCCTCCTCTTGCTCGCGCATCCGCGGATCTTCGCCCGGATCCCAGTCTTCGCCGGTCACCAGTGCCGAGGGCGGCGCCGGCGGCGCGGGACGGTGCCGCGGGAGAATGGACTTGCGCCAGGTATCCTCGTCCACCAGGGGCAGCGGCGAGCCGCCCTTCAGATGCAGCCAGCGGTCCAGACGCACCTGGTCGTCGCTGGAGGGCCGCTGCTGCACCCAGACCGCCGCATGCACCGCTCCTGAGGCGTTCCACAGATATTGCCGGGCACGCTGTGTCGCGTCGGGCCCGCCGGTGGCCAGGTCGCGCGCGCGCCGCAGCAGCGCCGCGATGGCCTGCGTCTGCTGCAAGCGCAGCGAGATGGCCGAGTGGATGCGTTCGGTGAGATCCACCAGTGCCAGGCTGATCGCCTTTGCCGCTTCGCGCCACGAGCCAGGGCCGTTCTCAGCCATCAGCCGCTCGAAAATCCACAGCTCATGCAGCACCTCGTGCGCCACAGCGTCCAGCCGCTCGCGCCGCTCGTCCTCGGTCTCGCCCAGGCCGACGCTCCACTCCTCCTCGCGGGTGCGCAGCGTCTCCTGCAGGCGGCGCACGTTCGCCCCCTCATGCCGCTCGTCGCGCAGGCGCTCGAGTCGCTCGCGCACCTGCGCCGCGCCCTCGGCTGCCACGCGGAAGAACTTCTCGTGCAGCACACCCAGCCGGTCGGCGATGTCGGCCAGCACCTCGGGGTGATTGCCATCCACGCGCAGCGAGCGCAGCTCGCGGGCAAAATCGCGCGACTCGGTGATGATGCCATGCAACGCCTGGCGCAGCGACTGCCACGCGGTGTGGGTGCGCAGGGGATCGGTGTCCTCGTAGTGCAGCTCGTCGAGCAGCGTATCCAGCGCGGCGATGGCCTGGGCGAAGTAGTTGGCGCTGAGGCTGATGTAGCGCCGCCGCAGCGCCCGCTGCACCTCGTCCCAATGCGGCAGAAAGACGCGCAGCGAGCGCGCCAGAGCGTAGTCGCGCTCGACTCGCCGCCGCAGCCCATCGCGCTCCGCACGCTCCGGCGCGAGGCCGCCGTCCACCGCCTGCCAGCCTTCGAGCTGGCGCAGCACCTCCACCACCTCGCCGCGCACGTCATCCGGCGGCGCTTGCCCGCGCAGCCGCAGCACCGCCTCCAGGTCGGCCGCCAGCTCGTCTACTGAGACGCCCACCCGGCCGTCATTCTCTTGCTGGCGCAGCGACGCGACGATCACCGCTCGCCGCTGCTGGCGCAGGCCGCCCTCGTCGCCGACGAATGCACGCAGAAACTCGGGCGGTCCGGCGATGATCGCCTCGGCCGCCCGCGAGAGGTCCGCGATGCGCTGGTCGTCTCCGATCACACCCGCCTCCGTGCCTGTGCCGTCCCTGGCATGCTCTGGCCGCGGTGACTCCAGCGTCTCCGCCCGTCCTCGTCTGCGCCCCGCCCTGCAGCGCCGGGCTGTGGAGACTTGACAGGCGCTCCTCGCATGGCTCGTGGCACTGGAACAGGCGTCCCAGGCCAGGCAGCAAGCGGCGCCGCCAGGCAACGGGAGTATACCATGCGCAGTGTATTACACGTGTCCAGGCGCCGCTCGCACGCCAAAAGGTACCAGCGCCCCGCCAAAGGTCCCAGCCGCGCTCGCCGTGGTGATCCGGTGCTTCTGGCTCGCACGGGAACGCGAGATTCGTCGCCGCCGTCTGTACACTCGGACGCGATATGATAGTAGGTACGCACATGCGATGAGGGGAGCATCATGCGAACGACCGGCTGGCTGTCTCTGCGTCCGGCGCGACGGTTCGCGCTTGCCATCGTGCTGTGTGTGCTCGTCGTGCTGCTGGCCAGTTGCGACCCAGCCGCCACGCAGGCGCCATCGCCGACGCCAACGGCCACCGCCACCGCCACCGCCACCCCCTCGCCAACCGTCACCCCGGCGGCCCTGCCGGGGCCACAGGCTGCCTCCAGCCCGCTCGGCCCGCCACCGCCACACTGCCCCGCTGCCAGCTCGAAGAATCAGACCATGACATTCCCATCGGGCTTCGGCACATTCGGTGGGCGTGTGGAATTCATCGGCCAGGACATTATCTGGCTGCCAAGCACCTACTACCCCACCACGCTTCACCTGGGTGCGCACGGTGCGGACTCGTGGCCGGACGCCAGGTTCATCTGGGAAGTCGGCCCCAACGCTCTCGAAACGGTCAGCGTGCGTGTCACCGACCTGCAGACCAACACGGCGCTGTGGTGGATCCGCGACATTCCGCCCACGCTCGCCACACAGACGCTCGTGCTGGACCCAAGCATTCCTGGGCCAGCCGAGTATCACGGCCAGCCGAGGACTAACTGGCGCGAGTGGGCCGCGACGCTGCTCATTCCACAGTCCGGCTGCTATGCGCTGGACGCCAAGTGGGCCGGCGGCGTGTGGCACGTCATCTTCGCCGCGGGACGCTGAACCGGCCGCGCGGCGCGTGTGGAGCGCAGCCTGCGCGCCGCGCCTACAGCGGCAGCTCGAACTCGATATCCATCCCAAAGCCGGCGGCCATCTTCATGATGTCCTCACGCTGCTGGCGTACCATCGCGAAGTCGCGCGAGCGCATCGCCGCGCTGGCCCAGCTCCGCTCGCGCGGGCGCCACGTAATGTGCTGCACGTAGAGCGGCCACATCTCCTTGGAGACCCGCTCAATGGATCGCTTCGTCTTGTCGGTCGCGCGCTCCAGCAGCAGCCGCTCGTAGACGACGCCTGAGCCGTGGTGGATGCCGTCGTCAATCGCGATGCGGGTGCAGATGTCGCCCAGCACCGTATTGGGCGCCGCCGCCGCGATCTGGTGGAAGCGCGGGATCACCATGCCCTCGAAGGCGCACTGGAAGAGCCAGATCTTCTCTTCGAGCGTGTCGAGGTTCATCGTCAGATTGCCGAGCTTCTCGAGGAACGGATCCGGCTCGCAGACTCCGCCAATCTCATCGCTCAGGCGCATCCAGACCTCGCAGTGGCGGCTCTCATCATTGGTCATTGTCGTGTAGTAGAGCCGCGCCTCCCAGTCTGGAGACGCGCTCAAGAGTTGAGTCGCACACTGCACGGCGATCATATCCGCCTGAAGCTGCTGCGTCACCACCGAGCGCCACATGCTGTGACGCCGAGCCTTCTTCTCCGGCGAGGCGTTGCTGCCCTCGGGGACCGGCGCCAGCTCGTTCCACGGCAGCGCCTTGATATCCCAGGCCTGCTTCTTCGCCAGCGCGTAGTAGCGCCGCATGCCCTCGGCGGCTGCCTGCGCTACGCTCGTCTTTGCCGCGTCTACGTCTACAGACACACCGGCCCCCCTTATGCTCTCAATCTGGCTTGTCTCGTCTCGCCGCTCCCGTGCTCTGTTTGGCGGCGCGTCTGCGGCCGCACCCGCGTGACCGGGCTGCCGCACTCATACAATACACTACCCCCTGCCGCCACCCGCTCGTCTCGCTGAGCTCTCCGTTCCGGGCAAGCGCTGCGGGTCGAGCCAAGAGTTAAGGCCGACATCGGGCGGGGCCATTCTATCATGGAGCCGCCTAGATGTCACGAGAGCCGCCCGATTATGCCAGAGCTTCGCGGTGTCACGCCACCCTGGCTGTGTCACAAAACCGTCACAGAATCATCGCCGCCGAGCCTCACCTCGCGCCGCGACGCGCGATGAAAACGGCAGAGCGATAGCCGTGGCGGAAAGGGCACGCATTGTGCTGATGTGCTCTGCAAATCACCGGTGACGGACATCCGCACGGCAATGCAGATGACAGCCGTCTATTCATGTGACCGAAGCGCCGCTCCGGGCCGAAGATCGGCCTTGACAGTTCAAGCTGTGGGGCTTTCGATCATACTCGGAAGGGTCTGGGCGGAATGGGAGCGACCGACAACTCAGGCGACCCCCGCGGTGGCAGCCCCGCGGCACCGGAGCCGCGTGATCTCACAGGGGTGCCGCATCTGGATCGCATCCTGGGCGGTGGCCTGCCCCGCGGTTCGCTGGTGCTCGTGCTGGGCGTGCCTGGCAGCGGCAAGACGACGCTGGCGGGCCAGATCGCGTTTACCGCCGCACGCGCCGGCAAGCGCGTGCTCATCCTGACGGCGTTCTCAGAGTCAACCAGCAAGCTGATCGCCCACCTGCGGGCATTCAGCTACTTCGAGCCCAGTCTGATCGGCGGAGTGGTTCAGTTCTTGAGCTTGCAGAGCTCCCTTGCTGAGGGCCTGGAAACTGCCGCCGACGCGATCCTCTCCGAGGCTCGGCGGGTCAAGGCCGCAGTGGTGGTACTCGATGGGTTCCGCGGTCTGGACAGCTTGACCGGTAGTGCCCGAGCCGCTCGCCAATTTCTCTTCACCGTTGGCACAACGCTCAGCGCACTCGGCGCCACACTGCTCATCACTGCCGAAACCGATCCGCGCGACCCCACCTTCTTCCCTGAGGCCACCACCGCTGACGTGATCCTGGGCATGCAGTATCAACTGTTCGGCGTTCGGCAGCATCGCGGCATCGAAGTGATCAAGGCACGTACATCGGCGCCACTGCCTGGTCTCCACGCGATGACATTGAGCGCGGACGGTGTAAGCGTGTATCCACAGCTCGAGGAGCGCATCGCGGCGGATGTGCTGGGCAGCGAAGCGCAGACGCAGGGTGCGGCGCCCGGGGGCGCCCAGTCAGAATCAGCGCTGGACCCTGGGCCGGCGCGGGCAGCGTTCGGCCTGCCAGAGCTGGATACCATGCTCGCGGGAGGCATCCCACGCGCGACCTGCACACTGCTTGTCGGTAGCCTGGGGACCGGCAAGACACTGATGTCACTCTATTTCGCATTGGCTGGCGTGCGCAACGGAGAGGCAGTGGCATATCTGGGCTTCCGCGAGAGCCAGCGCCAGCTTCGGCTGGCGGCCTCTGCATTCGAGATTGGCCCTGCGCTGGAGAAGGCGCTTCGGCCAGGAGGGAGCCTCACATTCCTGGAAGTCCCGCCGATCAAGGTCAATGCCGACATTCTGGCCGACCGGCTGCTGCACCTGCTCGACCACACAGGGGCGCGCCGTCTGGTCATTGACAGCGTCGCCGAGCTGGAGCGAGCCATTCTACGCAGCCCTGATCCGCAGCGTCTTGAGGACTACCTGGCAGCCCTGCTCATTGCGCTACGGGAGCGGGGAGTGACGGCACTGATGCTCAAGGAGACCGACAAGGCCATCGCGGCAACCCTGGACTTCTCCGCTGATCCGCTCTCGGTGCTCGCTGAGAATGTGATTCTGCTGCAACAGGTGCCGTACGCGGGAGAACTACACCGTATCCTGGCGGTACTCAAGCTGCGCTTCTCCGGCCACGACACCACCCTGCGGGAGTTTCGCATCACCAGCCCGGCCGGGTTGGAAGTCTTGGAGCCTGGCATGAGCGAGCACGATGTGCTCGCCGGCATCACCGAGCGCCAACAACAGCACGCAGGGCACCTTCAGTCAGGCGAAGAGCCGCGGCACAGCCGGAACAGGCCGGCGCAACCGAAGCCTTCCCAGCCACCGTTGAGACCCGGGAGCACCGACGATGCAGGATGATAGTGAGTCAGGCAGTCCGGTCGGTAGCTCCGGCGTGGTCTTGATTGCCGATGACGACGAGCCTATCGCGCAGGCGCTGGCCTACATTGTCGAGGAGTGCGGCGGCCTGCCGCTGGTGGCGGCGCATGGTCGGCAGGCGCTCGAGCTTGCGCTGACCTATCACCCCGCGCTCATCATCACCGACCTCATGATGCCCCAGATGACCGGGGCGGAGCTTATGGCTGCGCTGCGCGCCGACGCGGCGGTCGGCGGCTATCGCCCAGCGGCCATCGTGCTGATGTCGGCGGCGGGCACGCAGTACATGGATTCACTGGGCGCCGATGCTGTGCTGCCGAAGCCGTTTGACCTCACGGATGTCGAGGCGCTCATCGAGCGATTTCTGCCGAGGGCACAGCGCGAGCCATAGGCGAGCGGGGCGCACGCCCCTCGCCTCTCCCTGCCGCGATCCTCACCCGCGATGCGGCCCCGTTGCCGAGCGAGCCGCCAGCCGCTATACTGCGGCTGGACTGAGCCGTTGCGAACGCTGGCTCGCGACTACTTTGGACGGCGCAGGGAGGAACCCGACCGATGACTTCGACGGCAGACACAGCTCCAATCTGGCCCGCGCACGTGATCCATGTCAACGAGGATGGGTGGGTACTCGTCAATCGCGGCACGAGCCACGGGGTCGCGCCCGGCCTGCGGCTGATCGTCGTGGGGGCGGAGCTGCGCGAGCTGCGCGATCTCTACGCGCAACCGGCCGAAGCCGCGCCCGTGCTGCGCATTCGATCGGTCTTCGAGCTGCTCGAGGTGATCCACGCCGAAGGGCGCTGTGCTGTGGCGATTGCAGCACGCGTTCCCGCCGAGCGCAGGCCCCAGATCTACCACGGCCCGAATGGCGAGCTGCTGGTGTGGGCGCCGCTGCCCGCTGATTTCACCTGGCCCCACGCCGAGCTGGCTGACGGCGCGGAGACCGTCGAGGAGACCGACGACACCTCTCCAGATGCATGGCCGCCCGATCACCAGGCAGAACCAAACGACAGCGCGCAACCTACCGACGCAGAGGATGAGGTAGATGCCGGCGACGACAACGACGCGCGGCCCGCGCAGGAGGACGAGCGCTGGGAGCAGGCGCTGCCGCTCAACGGCACCAACGTGGGCGATCTCGTGCTGCCCGCGCTTCCCGTCACTCCCTCCGAGAGCTCCCCCCAGCTAGCGGTCGCCGCCGATGCTGCGCACGCGCCGGCATCCACGATCTTCGACGCCGGGCGCTCCTATGACTGGCTCAAGCCGAACACGTGATCGGTCTATAGAAGCCCCGCCTGCAAGAGAAAGTAAGCGATACCCATCAGTGGCCGTCGCCCGTCGCGACCTTCAACCCAGGCCAGACGGCGCGCCCTCAGCTCGCCGCCTGCTTTACGAGCGCGGCGATCCTTTCCTCGTCGGAAGTGGCCAGCGCCGTCAGCGCGAAGGCGGTCGGCCACATGGCGCCGTCGTCGAGGTGCGCGCTGTCGTTGAAGCCGAACGTCGCGTACCGCGTCTTGAACTTGGACGCGGGTTGGAAGAAACAGACGACCTTACCGTCCTTAGCATACGCGGGCATCCCGTACCAGGTTCTCGGCGCGAGGGCTGGCGCGCTGGTCGTGATAATCGCGTGCAGCCGCTCAGCCATGGCGCGATCCGGCGCCGGCATCTCGGCAATCTTCGCGAGCACGGCGCTTTCCCCGTCCGCCTTGTCCGCTCCTGGGCGTGCCTTCTGCTCTTGGGCGCGCTCCCTCATCGCGGCTCGTTCCTCGTCCGTGAATCTCTTGCTCGCCTTCGCGGGCTTGTTCGTCGCGTTCTTGTCGCCTGCTGACATGGAGCATTCTCCGTTACTTTCTTAGCCGCATGAAAGCCATGAGCGCCGCCGTACACCGCCGTTCAAGCTGCGGCCACAGGCGCCCACTGGGCTGTCATCCTACTGAAGGGTGGCCCTTAATAGCGTTCCAACTGGGTGAGCTGAATGCGGTTGCCGCAGGTGTCGTCCAGCATGGCGATGGTCGAGCCGGTGACCTTGGTTGGCGGCATCGTGAACTTGGCTCCGCGAGCCTGGATGCGCTCGTAGTCGGCTGTCACATCGGCGGTGAGGAACATCGCCGCGGGCTGGCCCTGCTCGAACATCGCCTGTTGGTAGCCCTTGGCCGCCGGGTTGTCGTTCAGCGCCAGCTGCAGCTCGGTGCCGTCCGGCTCCTCTGCCGAGGCGACGGTCAGCCAGCGATATGGGCCTTGCGTAACGTCGGCTTTCTTCACAAAACCCAGCACCTCCGTATAATAACGCAAGGCCTTGTCCTGGTCGTCCACGTACACACTCGTCAGCTTGATCTTCATGTCGGTACCCTCTGGTTGCCGCGGTATTCTTGACGCGCTCTGCCGGTCACATCGGCCGGGTTTCGCTCGTCACAGCTATGACGGACCGCGAAGAAGGAATGTGACCGATGAGCCAACACGATCCGCTTGCCCAACAATTCGAAGAGCGCCGGGCACATCTGCGCGCGGTGGCCTATCGCATGCTCGGCTCCGCGAGCGAGGCGGACGATGCCGTCCAGGAAGCCTGGCTGCACCTCAGCCGCGCCGACACCAGCGATGTCGCGAACCTCGGTGGATGGCTGACGACAGTTGTCGCACGGGTCTGCCTCGACATGCTCCGCTCGCGCGAGTCGCGGCGTGAGAAGCCACTGGATGCGCAACAGTTGTCAGAGCCAATCACAACCCGTGAAGGCGAGATAGATCCCGAGCAAGAAGCACTCATGGCCGACGCGGTTGGTCTCGCGCTGCTCGTGGTCCTTGACACGCTGAACCCAGCCGAGCGCCTCGCGTTCGTGCTGCACGACCTGTTCGACGTGCCCTTCGACGAGATCGCACCCATCGTAGGGCGCTCGCCGACTGCGGCGCGGCAGCTCGCGAGCCGTGCACGCCGCCGGGTACGCGGGCAGCGAGCGGCAGCGGACCTTGACGCGGATCTCACCAGCCAGCGCAACGTGGTCAACGCCTTCCTCGCCGCGTCGCGCAGCGGTGACTTCGAGGCGCTGCTCGCGCTGCTCGATCCAGAGGTCGTGCTCCGCGCAGACGACACGGCCCTGGCCCTGGGCGCATGGAACGGGGTCCGAGGCGCGCAAGACATGGCCAGGCGGTTCGCGGGAGTCCGGGGCGCACGCGTGGCGCGCATGAGCGGAGCCGTGGGAGCCGTATGGGCGCCAGGCGGGCAAACGCGTGTCGCTTTCGTGTTCACCGTGACACACGACAAGATCGTGGCGATCGACCTGGTCGCCGACCCCGAGCGCCTTCGCCAGCTCGATCCGGTGGTCCTCGACGGCAGACGCGCCACGGCTGACTGAAGCCGAATACGTGAGCGCTGACTTCCAGGTACAGAAATGCGGGAGCAGCCTGATGTACCTTGCCGGCGGCTGTCGCTGCCGGCCTTTTGGGCGCCGCGCCGCGCGGCGCGCGGGTGGCAGTAGCCGCGCGCCTCTCTACAGCTCCGGCATGCCTGGATGCTCGCCGCTCGCGCGCGCTCCCGCCTCGATGGCCGCCAGCGCCGCCAGCGCGACATGCTCGCGCCAGGGCCGCGCGATCACCTGCACGCCTACCGGCAGCCCAGCCGTCCCGCGTTCAGCCCTGCGTGCCGCGCGCAGCACCACATCAGCCGAGCTCTTACGCTCTGTCTCCTCGCCTGGCCGCACGCGCGTCACCGGCACGATCCCGGCTGGATAGCCGAGCAGGTTGACCAGAATCGCGTAGGTGCCGCCGGTCACGATCTGCTTCGACGCGCCATGTGGCAGCGCCGGCAGCGCGTGCGCCGGGCAGACGATCACGTCAAATGGGCCGCCCTCGTCTTCCGCCAGCGCGCGCGCGAACTCCCGCTGGTAGGCTTGCTGCGCCTCCACTAGCTCCCAATAGTGCAGCGTGTCGTGCCGGCCGAAAGCACGCACCATCTCGCGCTGGCCGCGCTGGCCTGTGGCCGCCAGCAGCACGCTCAGCAGGCCCAGCACTGGCCGCGGCAGCCCCGCCAGCAGCAACAGTTGGGCAATGCGCGGATCCTTCGGGTCGCGCCCGATGAAGCGCTTGATGCGGCGCGCGCCGTCCGCGGCGAAGATGCCGAGCACCAGGTGTGCTACCCGCTCTGGGTCCGGTGGGCGCCACTCGACCACCTGCGCGCCTCGTCCGGCCAGCATCCCCGCCGCCTCCGTCACCGCCCGGCGGACGCCGGGTGCCGGCGTCAGTGTGCCGTCATCCGCGAAGTAGGCCACCCGCAGGCCCGCGAGATCCACATCGTCAGGGTTTCCCAGCGGGCGCGGCAGCTCGCCCACTCGTTGCGCGCCTCCGCCGCCACTGCTGCCGTTGAGCACACGAAGCGCCTGCGCCACGTCGCGCACGCTGCGCGCCATCGGCCCCGCCTGCGAGAGAATCGCCGCCTGCCCGTGCGACATGCCGAAGTCAGCGAAATCCGGCAGCCGTCCGGCCGTCGGCCGCAGACTGCAAATCCCGCAGTACGCAGCGGGCAGGCGCAGGCTCCCGGCGATATCAGATCCTAGCCCGAGCGGCGAGCCACCCACCGCGATGATCGCCGCCTCTCCGCCGCTGCTGCCGCCAGGCGTGCGCGCGAGATTCCAGGGATTGTTCGTGCGGCCATAGACCGGGCTATCGGTCTCGTTGTAGAAAAGCACCTGCGGCACGTTGGTCTTGCCCAGCACGATGGCTCCCGCCGCTCGCAGCCGTGCCACGTAGAGGTCGTCGCGCTCGGCCAGCCGGCTCGCCCGCGAGCGCAGCCCAAACGTCGCGGGCGTCCCCACCACGTCGAACGCTTCCTTGATCGTCACTGGCACGCCGTGCAGCGGCCCCGCCAGCTCACCACGCACTCGCCGCAGGTCGGCAGTCCGCGCCTCCGCCCGCGCCTCGTCGTAGCGCTTGACCACCACCGCGTTAAGCGCCGGGTTGACCGCTTCGATCCGCGTGATGTGCGCCTCGACCACCTCAGCCGCCGAGACCTCGCCACGCGCGATCATCTCCGCCAGCTCCGCCGCGCCGCGCCGGGTCAACTCGCTCGCCGCCGTCCCCACTTTCGCGCCGCTCGCTGCCATCGCATCCATCACCAATTCTCCCGCGTGGACCATCACGCCCTGCCAGCCGCCACTACGCTGCCTGGTAACGCCGCCAGTGTAGCACGACAGACCAGCCTCGACGGCCAGCGCAGGCATGATGTGCGGCCCGAGGTCCGACGCGCAGGCTACTGCGTCTTCCCAGCCCGCTTGCGCCGCTGCTGCTCGGCGACCTCGCGGTCAGGTGGCGTGAAGCCTTCCATAAAGCGTGCGCGGTATGCCGGGAAGCTGCCCTCGATGATCGCCTGCCGCGCGCCCTCCATCAGCCGGATCAGGAAGCGCAGATTGTGGATGCTGGCCAGCCGGTAATAGAGCAGCTCACCTCGGCTCTCATCCTCCTCCGCGCGGATCAGGTGGTGCAAATAGCCCGCGCTGAATGTGCGGCACGTGTAGCAATCACAGGTGGGATCCACCGGCCCGCGCTCGGCTCGCCAGCGCGCCGCGCGCACGTTGACGCGCCCCGCAGGCGTGTAGAGTCCACCGGTGCGCGCCGTTCGTGTGGGCAGCACGCAATCGAACATGTCCACTCCGCGCGCGACACCCTCCAGCAGATCGTCCGGCGAGCCGACGCCCAGCAGGTGCCGCGGCCTGGCATCCGGCAACTCTGGCACTGCCGCCTCCAGCATGCGCCACATCAGATCTTTGGGCTCGCCGACCGAGAGCCCGCCGATCGAGAATCCGTCGAAGGGCAGCGCACCAATCGTGCGCGCGCTCGCCGCTCGCTGTTCGGCATCCATCCCACCCTGCGGAATGCCAAAGAGCGCCTGATCGGCGCGCACCTTCGCCGCCAGTGCGCGCTCAGCCCAGCGGTGTGTGCGCTCAGTGGCCGCCCGCGCCTCCTCCGGCGGGCAGGGATACGGCGGGCACACATCGAGCGGCAGGATGATGTCGGCGCCGAGCTTGGCCTCCACCTGCATCACACTCTCCGGCGTCATCAGCAGCTCGGCGCCGTCCAGATGCGAGCGGAATCGCACACCCTGCTCGTTCACCTCCCGCAGATTGCCCAGGCTGAAGACCTGAAAGCCGCCGCTATCGGTCAGGATCGGCCGCGGCCAGCGCATGAAGCCGTGCAATCCGCCGAACTCAGCCACCAGGTCAGGACCGGGGCGCAGCAGCAGATGATAGGTGTTCGAGAGCACGATCTGCGCGCCGATGGCATCCAGGTCGTCCGGACCAACCGCCTTGACCGTCGCGTGCGTGCCCACCGGCATGAAGACCGGCGTCCGCACCGCGCCATGCGGCGTCCGCAGGAGACCCGCCCGCGCGCCTGTCGTCTCGTCTCGCGCGATCACCTCGAAGCTCAGCGCCTGCCCGACTGGCAGATCATTCGCCGCAGCCACCACCGCGGTGTCCCGCTCGTCGCGCTCGTTCGTCTCCGCTGCCTGCACTATCCGCGTTCCTCCTGCCCTCACACGCTCGCCGCGCATCAGGAATTCTGTCGTGACGTGCCCCTCATTGTATCGCTTTCCGCACGGCCTCGCACAGCGCTGGGAACAGGTTTCGTGGCGAGGGATTGCCAATCGCACGCTATTCATGTATCCTTTGCTCGGTTTCCACCGGGTTCCCAGGGGATGTATTCCCAGGGAGGCGTGCCGAGCTGCTCGTCGGGTACGGCGCGAACTTGGCAATCAAAGCGCGGCGGACCAGGCCGAATGCCATCGCGAAGTGGAGGTCCTGCAAGACACATGTACGAGGACAAGAACCTGCAGTGTCGTGAGTGTGGCGAGATGTTCGTCTTCAGCGCAGGCGAGCAGGAGTTCTATCAGCAGAAAGGCCTACTCAACGAGCCTGGACGCTGCCCGAACTGCCGCCAGCGCCGCCGCCAGACGATGGGCGCCGACCGCGGCCCGCGCGAGATGCACACTATCGTCTGCGCGGAGTGTGGCAAAGAGGATCAGGTCCCCTTCCTGCCGCGCAACGACAAGCCTGTCTATTGCAGCGACTGCTTCGAGCGCGTGCGCGTGCGGCGGTAAGACGCCAGCATCACCCACAAACGAATAACAGGCCGGCCGGGCAAGGCACCCACCCTCCCCGGCCATGTCTGCTGTGCGCGTCTTCACAAGCGGCTATGGCACTATCGCACCACCAGCAGCCAGTACGCGATCACCAACGCGAAGATGATCAGCGTGATGCCAGCGACCAGCAGCGCCGTCCGCAATGGTCCCCGCACCTTGCCGGCCGCGCGGCGCGCCTCCAACTCCTGCGCCCGCTCCGCGATCTCCCGATTGCGATCGTCGACATGTGCCGCCTCCCTTCAGCTAGCTAACCGCACTCCCTCATGCCCGCGATTTGGACCGGCACTGGTCTACAACGTACCGCATCTAGCAGAGGGGCAGGGCGAGGCGCGTCAGCTGGATTGCTGCTGGACGACATCGCACGTGGCAATGCGTACTGCTGCTTCGGTTGCCTCCGGAGTCTTGATCTGGTCCCTTAGCCCTCATAGCCGCGCGGGTGTGCCCGCCGCCAGTTCCACGCGCTGCCGACGATCTCACGCAGATCTGCGTACCGCGGCTGCCAGCCCAGCTCGCGCCGAATGCGCTCGCTGCTCGCCACCGTCGCCACCTGATCGCCCGCGCGCCGCGGCAGCTCCTCCACTGGCAGGGGCAGGCCCGTGACCTGGCGCACCGCCTCCACCACCTGCCGCACCGAATAGCCCTCGCCAGTGCCCACGTTGTACACGCGCAGCCCTGGCTCCTCGCGGCCCAGGGCACGCAGGTGCGCCTGCGCCAGATCCACCACATGCACGTAGTCGCGCACGGTCGTACCGTCCGCGGTGGGATAGTCCGTGCCAAACATCGTGACAGGGCGGCCCTGTTCCGCCGCTGCGAGCACCAGCGGGATCAGATGTGTCTCGGGTTCGTGCAGCTCGCCGTTGGCCTCGGTCGCGCCGGCCGCGTTGAAGTAGCGCAGCGCCGTGGTGGTCAGCCCATGCGCTGGAGCTATCCAGTGCAGCATCTGCTCCACCATCAGCTTCGACGCGCCATACGGATTGGTCGGCGCCGCTGGCGCGTCCTCGGTGATGGGCAGCCGGTCGGGATCGCCGTAGACCGCCGCCGTCGAGCTAAAGACGAGCTTCTTCACGCCCGCATCAAGCATCGCCCGCACCACGCTCAGGGTACCGCCGACGTTGACCTCGAAGAACAGGCCAGGGTGCGTGACCGAGAGGCCGACCTCGATCAGGCCCGCCATGTGGATGACCGCCTCGATGGCATGTTCGTCAAGTGCGCGCCGCATGGCCGCCGTGTCGCGCACGTCGCCCTCGATCAGCGCCACCTCCGGCGCCAGGGCCGCGCGCCGCCCCTTCGCTAGTGAGTCGTAGACCACTGGCGTATGCCCGGCCTCGATCAGCTCCTCGACGATCACGCTTCCAATAAAGCCGGCCCCACCGGTTACCAACACTCGCATGCGCGTGTCACCCTTCATCTATCCCAGCCACGGCCGACTCGTCGCCTCGCGTGGCAGCCAGCCGGATTACCTGTAGGGGCGATACCTGCATCGCCCGGCGCCACACTTCACGATGCTCGCTTCGCAGCCGGCCGTTGGCGCACGCGCTGAGTATAGCGGCGCGCTCACAGGCACGGCAAGCACTATGTGCCCACGCTGCGCAACTCCGCGAGCCTCTCCAGTGTCCACCTGACCCATGCGGTGATAAGCCAGGGCGGGGCGTGCATGTTGCACGTCGCGGCGCATGAGATCGAGTCCTGTTACCCGCCCACACGGGCGCGACACAGTAGGCCGCATTCCTACCCATCGCGGCCGAAGAATACAGTCTGTACCTGATCCGCAGCCGTCTATGCGGCCATATCATCCAGGGTGTGGAGCGCGACGAGGTCCTGCTGATAGCTCCGGCGTGGCGCTCCGCGAAGGAGGGCCAGATGGCCATTCATATCACGTCACGACGCTCGCCCCCGTCGGCCCGGCAGACCCGGCGCCAGCCGCATGTACGACACTCTCCCCGTATGCCTCGTCTTCCCGAAGGGCTTTACCGCCGTCACAGCCGCCGCGGCGATCGGCATGCGCTGGCGGCGACGCTGGCAACGCCAGCTATCTCGCGTAATATCGCGCTGGCGGGTCTGGAGCTGCTCATCGGCTACGAGTGGCTGGTGTCGGGGGTGGACAAACTACTGTACAGTGGTTTCCCTGGCACGCTGAGCAGCCTGCTGGCAAGCGCGCTCAGCGGCGGGCGATTGCCCAGCTTCTTCGCCGCCCTGCTGCGCGTGCTTGTCATGCCGAACGCGGTCGCCTTCGGCTATCTGATCGAGTGGGGTGAGATACTGGCCGGTCTGGGCCTGATCGCGGCGGGATTGGTCGAGCTGCTGCGACGCACAGCCCAACGGCGGCTGACGGGCATCTGGGGTGCGGCCTTCGCGCGCGGAGCGCGGCTGCTCGACGCGCTGGCGCCCTTCGCCGCGGCGGGCGCGGGCCTGCTCGGCCTGAGCTTCTTCTTGCTTGATGGGCTGCCTTCGCCCTGGTTCACGCCGAGCATCGCCTACGGCGGTGCGCTCGACACAGGCCTCTTCCTCGCGGCGGCAAGTGTGGTGCTGCTGGCGAGCCGGCTTACCAGTAGCCGACGCTAGGATGCTTGCGGCTCACCTCTCGCCTGGCTTCTCGGATGGCATCTGGGAGGCCAGGTGATCCTGCACATAGCTCCTGCTCTTCGGCTCGTCCAAGGGTGTGATTCCCAAGTTGACGCTCCGCATACTGCCTCGCTACGATTTCCTGTACAGCTTCATCCGATGTTTGCCGAGTGCCTTATCGTAGCGAAGAGGAGAGGATCATGGACAAGCGTGCCATCCGTGTACTACATGCTCCCCGGCGCGCTGCCGCGTTGTTCCCACTGCTCCTCACGACCGCCTCGCTCCTGTTCGCGGCCTGCGGCTCCAGTCCCTCGGCGGCCATCCGCCGTGCGGCGCCCACGCCCACCGTCTTCCCGCCAGTCGTCTACGCCGCGATTGGCGCTTCGGACGCCGTCGGCGTCGGCGCGACGCACCCCAATACCGAGGGCTACGTCCCGCGCCTGATCGCCCACCTGCCCGCCCACTCGCGCGCCCTCAACGTCGGCATCAGCGGCGCGCTGGTGCAAGACGCCCTCACCCGCGAGCTGCCCAAGGTCATCGCGCTTCAGCCGACGCTCGTCACCGTCTGGCTGGTCGGCAATGACTTCCGCAATTGCACGCCGCTCACCCAGTATGCTGCCAGCCTCAATACGCTGCTCGACCAGCTCCAGTCGCAGACTCACGCGGACGTCTTCGTGGCCAATACCCCCGACATGAGCGAGCTCCCGTATTTCAAGCAAGGAGCGCCCGAGAGCCCCTGCTTGCAGGGCGAGTCGCCCGCCCAGATTCGCGCGCTGTCCCGGCAATGGAACGATGTCATCAATCCGCTCGTCGCACGCCACGGTGCGACGCTGGTGGACCTGTACAGCTCCAATCTGGAGGGGCACCCAGAGTACGTCGCCGCCGATGGCTTCCATCCCTCCAGCGCCGGCTACGAGGTCCTGGCCGACATCTTCTGGCTCGCCATCACAGCCCACCACGCCATCCCGACGGCGTGAGCGCCGGTCTCGTCGCGCGACCCTCGCACCGGCCTGCTCGGGTGTACCGGCTGACGTATGCTAAAGCGAGGGTGCTTGACAAGCGATGTACCCTGGTACGCGAGATAAACAGCCGGCCGATCTCGGCCGGCTAAGGAAGCGACCTGACGCGGCACGACCTAGGTTGCGTGCGTGCGGCCAGGGTGCTCATCAGAAAGGATGCATTCCTGTGCCGTGGTTTCGCCGCCGGCAAGCCGCCGCCATCGTAGATGCTCCTCCCGCCATCGAGCAGGATCCTGGCAGCGGAGGCTTCTTCCGCCGCATCGGAGGCCGGCGCCACCGCGTGGGCATTCCGTACGTCCTGCCGACTGACCTCGCCGAGATCAACCGGCTCGACTTCCAGCACTACATGCTACGCTTCGCTCTGCGCGGCAATTTCGCCGCGCCCGCCCAGGGGCCGTCGGCCATCCTGGACGTCGGTGGTGGGACTGGACGCTGGGCGCTTGAGCTGGCATCTGTCTTCCCCCAGGCGCAGATCATCTCGCTCGACCTGTCCGACCCTACCGCTCCGGGCAGTGCGCTCGCAGGGGCGGTGCTGCCATCCAATCTGCGGTTCCAGGTGGCCAACCTGCTGGAGGGGCTGCCCTATCCTGATGCCAGCTTCGATTTCGTCCACCAACGGCTCCTGGTCTTCGCGTTGCCGCTGGAGCGCTGGCCGGACGACGTGCGCGAGCTCGTGCGCGTCACGCGGCCTGGCGGCTGGATCGAGCTGGTCGAGGGCCGGCCGGCGGTGCATGTGCGGACGCCAGCGCTCACCACGCTGCATCAGTGGGTGCTCGACTTCTGTGCGCGGCGCAATATTGACCCGCTGGTGGGCAATCAAATCGGCGATTACTTGCGGCGGGGAGGACTCCACCACGTCACGATGCGCGAGATTCGTCTGCCGCTGGGTCGCAAAGGCGGGCACCTCGGTACGATGGCCGAGACCGACTATTTCAGCGGCTTCGCGGCCCTGCGGCCGATCCTGATCTCACAAGGCATCACCACCGGGGAGGCCTTTGACGAGATGATGCGCTCAGCGCGCAAGGAGCTGGATACCGGCCGCTACGAATGGTCTTTCTACATCGCCTACGGCCAGCGTACCGCGATGTAGCAGCGTACGTGACGTGCGCCAGGGGAGGGGCGGGCTCGGTCGCCGAGGGCTGGCGGGCGTGAGCAGGTGCGAAGGATGCGGGGGTGGGGATGGGTGTGCGACTTTATGAGGCGATCCTGTCGCGGCCAGAAAGCATCGCGCGCATTCGCGCAGCGCAGCGCGACATCGAGCGCCTGGGCGGCCGAGTATCCTTCGCGCCCCCCGCGCCGGGCGGTCTGATCCTGGTGACGCTCGCCCTGCCCGAGACACTGACGCCCGCGCAGGTGCTCCCCGGCATCCCCTTCGCCCCCGCATGAGCCGACACAGATCACACACTGTGCGCTCACCCGCACGCTTCGTACGGAGGTTCCTCTCGGGTATCATGCGCCATCATCAACCTGATGGGCTGCTGCAAGCCTGAGGCTCACATGGCGCAAGCTCGCGAACGCAATCGCCCCAGCCAGCAGACAGAGCAGTCCGGGGATCAGTATGAGCACGTTGTACGTGTCGAACTTTGCGCCCAGCACGCTCGCCTTGAAGCCAAAGAACACTGTGCTGGCGAGTGTGCCGAAGACTGCCATCGAGGCAACCTGCGCAACGGTCATCGCTGGCTCCAGCACGGTCATCACGCGCCCGACCAGCTCTTTCGGCGTCACGTGGAGTACCAGCGGCATCAGCGCAACGTTCATCACTCCGTTGGGTATGCCGAGCAAGAAGGCGAGAACGAGAGCGGCGGCCAGGGACGTCTGCCGCGAAAGCGTGATCGCGCAGATGCCTAGCAGAACGACGGATATCCAGAAGATGCGCGTCAGGCCCACGCGCCTCGCAAGTGCACCGCCAAGAATAGAGCCGAGCACCAATCCCACTCCGAGCGCGACTGGAAAGACCCCAATTGCCGCTGCTGGCGCGTGCAGATCCTCCGAGAGAAAGAACACGAAGAGCGCATTGATCGCGCCCGACCCAAACAGCACAATCACGTAGACAACGAGCAGCGTTCTGATGACGAGATTGCCGAGCGAGAAGCGCACTCCCTCGAAGAACTCCCCTCGGACGCTGCCACGCCGTCCGGCCGCGACACTACGAGCGGACGGCGGCGCCTTGACACCTAGAAGTGCCGCGAACGCGACGACAAATGACAGCGCGTCCGCGAAGAGCGCAACGCCAATGCCGAACGGCACGAACAATACCGGCGCAATGCCGAATCCGATCAGGAACGCCAGGCTTGCCATCGTTTCCATCAATCCGCTCGCCTGCGGGCGGTCGCGCTCCTCCACGAGATCACCAATCAGCGCCGTGCGCGCCGACCGCGTGAACTGCGCACAGCCATAGACCAGGAAGATGACGGTATAGAGCATCGCCAGCTTCACCGTGAGCGACGGCTGACCGCCGACGAAGAACGGCAGCGGCACAAGATCCGCCGCCAGGAGCAACGATGCGGTCAGCATCGCCTGCACAGCGGTGACCCACAGCAGCGTCTGGCGCTTATCCCATCGGTCGACGAAGACGCCGGCGATGGGGCCGATGACGAGCGTACCCATCGATGAGCTGACCAAGACGCCGCTCACCGCGAGCGGCGCCCAGGCTTGACCGCGACCGAGATCGAAGACGATCCACAGCACGAGTGTGAAGTCCAACAGCGCATCCCCAATCGAGGAGACAGACTGTCCCAACCAGAGCAGGGCGAAGTCGCGGTTGATGAGCAGGCATGGCTTACGTGTCGGTGCCTTGGCCTCTATCGAAGACATGACAAGTCCTCCCAAGACTGAGTGTGCAGGGTGGCAGAAGGTGGCAGCGAGGCTACTCCACGACAACGGCGAGTGGCAGGAGCGTTCCGGCATCCGCGAAGACATAAAGCCGCCGGCCGTCTTCCGGACTCAGCAGGCAAAAGCGGATCGCGTTTCGCCCAGCGTACGCTGTGTCATCGTCGGGTGCGATCACGAGGCGGCCGGGACCAAACATGAAGTCCCGCACTGCCGGCAGGGAGCCATAGAGCGACACAGGCGAGGCAAGCATGCGAAGGCAGCCGCAACTGGAGAGGAGCCAGGTCTGTGGAGTGAGGCTGGCATTTCGAACAATACGCAATTGGCTTTGTCGCCCGCAGATCCAGCAGTGGCAGACTCCTCCAACCGCCATCGCCGCCGACACGAATCGCCCAGCTTCGCCGATGACCTTCTTGGTGGCCGGTAGGAAAGAGCGGGCACTCGACAAATCAACTATGCCGAGGGAGTCGATCTCGATTGGCTTGCAGGCTGGGCAGCGGAGTCGCAGGTTGACGCGCCCTTCTTGCATCGGTTCGAACATGCCTGCCATACGCTGTCGGCCGCAGAAGATGCACCACATCCGCGTCTCACGCCAGCCAAGGGCGTCCTCCGGGGTGACTGCCAGCCCCACCGCGAGTGCTTCAGCGCGCAGCTCGTGGCAGAGGGCACGCAGGATCTGGCCGCGCGCCCGGTGCAGACGCGACACCAACGCGCTCAACGTCAGCCCCATCTGAGCAGCAAGCTCGCGCTGGGGTATCTCCGCGAGGTAGTGCCGCTCCACGAGCGTTCGGCTCTCCGGCGAGAGATACCCCAGCGCGCGATCCAGCAGCAGTGCCATATCGCGTCGCGTCAACTCTTCCAGCGGGTCGAAATCATCGGGATCTGCAAGCCCCGGAAATTCGTCGGCGCTGTCAGATGCCTCAGCATCGCCGTCAGGGAAGCCAAGAGCCACCTCGCGTGCCCGAAGCACGCTTTGCCGCCGGTGGTGGCGGAGACAGACGTTGCGGCAGATAGCATCCAGCCACGGGGCAAAGCGCGTCTCGTCACGCAAGTGGTCCAGCGATCGCCAGGCTTCTAGCAAGGTCTCCTGAACGATGTCTTCCACAGCGCCGGGGGCGATCTGCTGCGAACGGGCAAGATGCACCAGGCGCGGCTCCGCGCGCCTGAAGAGATCTTCAACCTGATCGGCTAGCGGCATACGCGTGCATTCTCCCGCAGATGAAGCCGCCTCGCAGGCCTGATTGACAACCATGACATTCTACCCTCCATACAGATATGTCGCGCGAACCCGCATGCACTTTGCGCCATTTCTCGATAAGCCCAGCCAGCAGCGTTAACCTCAACAGATACTTATCCCGGCCGCCGCGCGCGAGGCACACACCTGGCATGCCCCTTGCACGGCTGCCTTCCGGTTTGCCGGGCCACTTGCGCCTGTGCTACAGTCCCTTCGTTACCCCACCGTCCCTCTGGTATCCCCTGCCCGCACGGCACGCCTGGGCATCCAGGCGCGCGCGCCGCGCGCCAGCCGGCAAGCCTGTGGCACGCCTTCGCTCCTTCTCGTGAGGGGGAGGCGGACCGCGGGAGGGAACCAGCGACAGGAAAGGCCTCCGCTATGAGTGATCCTGCCAGTGGCCCGTCAGCCGCGGCTGTCCCAGCCGCCGGCATGGTCGACCGTGTACGCATACAGCTCACCGTCAACGAGACCGCCTACTCGCTCAGCGTCGAGCCACGCCGCACGCTGCTGGACGCCCTACGCGACGACCTGCGGCTGACGGGGGCCAAACCCGGCTGCAATATGGGCAACTGCGGCGCCTGCACGATCCTGCTGGATGGCGAGGCTGTCTATAGCTGTCTCCAGCTTGCCGTCGAGTGCGTCGGCCACACCATCACCACCATCGAAGGGCTGGCCCAGGGCGACCAGCTCGACCCCGTTCAGCGCGCCTTCATCGAGCACGACGCGCTCCAGTGCGGCTTCTGCACGCCGGGGCAGGTGCTCGCCCTCAAGTCGTTGCTGGCGCGCAATCCACACCCAACCGATGAGGAGATCGAGCGTGGCATGGCTGGCAACCTCTGCCGTTGCGGCGCTTATCCCAAGATTCTGGCCGCCGCCCGCGCGCTTGCCAGCCGTCCCGACTAGTTTCGCCGCCAGCCATCTCCTCTCCTCGTGGGGAGGGGGATGGGGGGAGAGGTTGTTCATGTCCATCCGCATCGTCACCACACACACCGAGTTCGAGGGCCGCGTCTACGAGCAGCGCGTCGTGATGGAGGGCGAGGAGCCGCCGGTCTGGGGGCCTGACGCCGAGCTCGCCGTCGTCGGCACGCCGCAGCCACGCGTGGATGCCCAGGAACGTGTCACCGGCGCCGCTGACTACGCCTACGATATGCAGCCCGCCGGTCTGCTGACCGCGGCCGGGTTGCGCTCTCCCCACGCCCACGCTCGCATCACCCGCCTCGACACCACCGCCGCCGAGGCCGCGCCTGGCGTGCGCGCCGTCTTCTCGCGCAACAATGCCGCCGACTTCCAGAATCCCAACCGCGATGCGACGATCTTCGCCGATGAGCTGCTCTACCAGGGCGCGCTCGTGGCGGTGGTAGTCGCCGAGTCGCGCGAGCAAGCCAATGACGCCCTGCGCCTGATCCACGTCGAGTACGAGCCGTTGCCGTTCGTGGTGGACCCCGACCAGGCGCTCGGCACGGGTCCGCTCGCCGCTACCACCAAAGCCAGCAACATCCTGGAGGAGTATCCGAAGACCTACGAGCGCGGCGACGTGGACGCCGGCATGGCGAGCGCCGACGAGATCGTCGAGGTACACGTCGAGACGCCCGCCTGCCTGCACAACTCGATGGAGACGCACGGCGCGACCGCCGAGTGGGACGGCCGTATGCTCACCATCTGGAGCTCCACGCAGGATCTCTTCGGCGTGCGCCGCCAGGTGGCCACGGCGCTCGGCCTGCGCCAGAATCAGGTGCGCGCCGTCAAGCAGTATATGGGCGGCGGCTTCGGCAGCAAGTTCGGCGCGCATGACTCAGGCTTGCTTGCCGCCTACGCCGCGCACCGCCTCGGCGCGCCGGTCAAGTACATGCTCACGCGCGAGGAAGAAAACCTCTGCGCCGGCTATCGCTCCCCCTCCATCCAGACCTTCCGCGCGGGGGCCAAGCGCGACGGCACGCTCACCGCGCTCGATCAGCGCTCAGTGGCAAGCATCGGCCAGGGCGCCTGGATGCCGCCGGTGGCGATGGCAACCAAGGAAATGTATCTCTGTCCCAACGTCCGCGCGGTTGATGTGGCGGTGCAGACCAATCTCGGTCCATTCGCCTCGTTCCGCGCGCCAGGCGCCGTCGAGGGCACCGTTGGCCTAGAGATCACGCTGGACCGGCTGGCCAACGCGCTCGGCATGGATCCGCTGGCGTTTCGCCGCCAGAACTACGCGGCCGAGCACCAGGATCTCAACCGCCCATACGCCCGCAAGCTCGTGCTGGAGGCCTACGAGCAGGGCGCCGAGGCGATTGGCTGGGGCACGCGCAACCTCGACGTCCGCCGCTACCCCAACGGCAAAGGTGGCATGCTGCGACGCGGCGTGGGCATGGCCAGCCAGATGTGGGGCGGTGACGGCGGCCCGCCCGCCCAGGCCAGCGCCAAGCTGCTGCCCGACGGCACCGCCGTGATCCTAACCGGCACGCAGGATATCGGCACTGGCACACGCACCGTGCTAGCGCAGATCGCCGCCGATGAGCTGAGCCTGCCGCTGGACCACATTCGCGTCGAGCTAGGCGACACCGAGTTCGGTCTCTACTCGCCGCCCAGCGGGGGCAGCGTTACGCTTTCGTCGGTCGGGCCTGCCGTGCGGATGGCCGCCACCGAGGCGCGCAAGCAGGCGTTGGAGGTGATCGCGCATCTCACCGAGGCGCCCACCGATGCCATCGAGCTGCGCGGCGGCACGGCGTACAACCGCGAGACCGGTAAGGAGCTCGGCACGCTCGCCTCATTCCTGGAGCAGCTCGACGGCCACGAGATCAGCGGCAAGGGCATGCGCGGCCCCAATGCCGAGAATATGACCGTGCGGACCTTCGGCGCGCAGTTCGCCGAGGTCGAGGTGGATATCGGCACGGGGCAGGTGCGCGTGGTGCGAGTGGTCGCCTGCCACGACTGCGGCCGCATCGTCAACCCGCTGACCTTCAGCAGTCAGATCGAGGGCGGCATCATCCAGGGGCTGGGGATGGCCCTGATGGAGCAGCGCATCGTGGATGAGCGCTTCGGCACGGTGATGAACGCCAATCTGGAGGACTACACAGTTCCCACGATCCGCGACATCCCGCAGATTGACATCATCCTGCTCGACTCGCCAGTCGTGCAGGCCAACACGATCGGCACGCTGGGCGCTGGCGAGCCGCCCATCATCCCGGCGCCCGCCGCCATCGCCAACGCCGTCGCGCACGCCATCAGCCGGCCGGTCTCGGCGCTGCCGCTGACCCCCGCGCGTATCCTCGATCTGCTCCGGGAGCCTGCCCAATGAAGACCTTCGCCCATGCCGCCGCCGCCACTGCTCGTGAGGCCGTCGCCTTCCTGGCTGCCGAGCCGCCCGGCACGACTGCCACCCGGCTGATCGCCGGCGGCACCGATCTGCTCACACTAATGAAGGCCGGCATTTTGGAGCCGCGCCGCCTGGTGGATATCAAGACGGCGCGCGACGAGCTGCGCTATCTGCGCTTCGACCCCGATGGCACGCTGCGCATCGGCGCGCTGACCACGCTCGCTGAGCTGGAGCGCCACCCCGAGGTCGGCGCGAAGCTGCCGATCCTCGTCCAGGCCGTGCGCGACGCCGCCACGCCGCAATTGCGCACCGTCGCCACCGTCGCCGGCAACCTGCTCCAGCGCCCGCGCTGCTGGTACTTCCGCGGGGAGTACAATTGCTGGCTGAAGGGCGGCGAGCGGTGCTTCGCGCGCGAGGGCCAGAACCAGCATCACGCCATCTTCCAGCCGGCCCCTTGTGTGGCGGTTCACCCCTCCGATCTGGCCCCGGTGCTGCTCGCTGTGGACGCGCGCGTGCTGATGCAAGGCCCTGCCGGCTCGCGCGTCATCCCACTGGCCGACCTGTTCGCGCCGCCCACCGATGATCGCCGCAGCGAGACACGGCTCGCCCCCGACGAAGTGATCACTGAGCTACACGTCCCGCCGCAGCCCGAGGACGCCCGCGGCGTCTATCTGAAGGCGATGGACCGTGGGGCCTGGGCCTTCGCGCTGGTGGCCGCCGCCGCTCAGCTCGCACTGCGCGACGGCAAGGTGGAGCAGGCCCGGCTGGTGCTCGGCTCGGTCGCCAACATCCCCTGGCGCGCGACCGCCGCCGAAGACGCTCTGCGGGGCCAGGCTGTCACGCCGGAGCTGGCTGCGCAGGCCGCCGAGCGCGCGCTGGCCGACGCCACGCCGCTCGCCCACAACGCCTATAAGGTGCCACTGGCGCGCGAGCTGCTGCGCCGCGCGATCCTGCAAGCCGCTGCAGGCTGACCGAACAAGAAACAGAGCTTCAGCGGTCAGCGATATACATCCTTGCGGTGCTCAACGGTCATGACTTGCACCTGCTGTGCCGCATCATCAATCGTGTAG
>DASUBU010000297.1:0-4281 GCA_035763125.1 Ktedonobacterales bacterium | reverse complement strand
TGAGAGTAGGCCAGCACAATGTCGTTGTACGAGAGGCGGCCGATGCTCAGCCGGTCGCGTTCGAGGGGAAGGCGGCGGCTGCCGTCAGGAGTTTCAACTTCCAGAAAGGCCATTCTGGATCACCGCCCCTCACGAGCACATGGCACATATAGGCGCAGAGCGTACAGGCACGGAAAGGAGAGCGGGCAAGACACGAGCACTCAGCCACGGCGCACCGGCAGTATATCACTGCGGTGCATCTGCCGGATACACGGGCGGGACTATGCGGCGAGGCGCCGCCGCTGGAGGCTATACCTCGCTCCACACCTCGCGGTACTTGCCGCTGACTGGGTCCTGCTGCGGAAGCTCCGGCGCGCGCACGATCGTGACCGAGGGCAGGCCCTGGGCGGTGAGATACTCGCGCAGCCGCCGCTCCATGCCGTCCCAGACCTCCGCCCGCGCCGCTGACTCGCTCTGCGCTGTCGCCGCAGCCGAGTCGCCCAGTTCCAGCCGCACCGTCAGCGTGCTGCGCCCAGTCTGAAGCACCTGGGCACGCCGCACGCCCGGCGTCTCTTCGATTACTGTCCCCACCGCCAGCGGCAACAGCGCGACCGCCTCACCTGAAGGCGCGGACCAATAGAGGATGTCCCCCTTCCGGCCCTCGACCCGGATGGCGGGCAGCCGGCAGCCGCACGAGCAGGGATCGGGCCGCACTGTGATGCTGTCGCCCAGATCGTAACGAATGAGTGGCTGGACGCGGTTCGCCAGATTCGTCAGCAATACTGTGTGCGAGGGCTGCCCCGGCGGGACCGGCCGATAGGCGGCGTCCACCGGCTCAATGATCAGCCAATCGGAGTTGATGTGCATCCAGCCCTGCTCGCACTCGAAGCCAATGCCCATGAACTCTGAGGCGGAGTAGCCCATGTACACCGGGCAGCCAAAGACCCGCTCGAGCTTCGCACGCCCCGCGGGCGCCAGCCCCTCGCCTACGGGTGTCAGCATCGCCGGATGGATGTGCAGCCGCCCGGCGAGCTGTTCGTCGGCCAGGAGGATGAGTGCCGATGGGTAGCCCCCGACACGGGTGGGCTGGAACTCGTTGAGCGCGCGTACCACACTGGGCAGTGGCTGCAATACCGAGACGATGCGGACACTTTTGGCCAGCCACGGGGCACGGCGCTGAAGCCGCTCGATCTCCGCCGCGCCGACAAAATGGCCGCCGGTCACCGCGAGCAATGCATTACGGCTTCCTCGTCGCAGCAGCCGCACAATATGTCGCCGGCTGAACAGGTGCATGATGGACAGTGCCCGCATGAGTCCGAGCGTGTAATACAACCGCATAGCCTCAGGATCGTGTACGAAGATGCCGGGCCGCCCGGTGGTGCCGGACGTAGTCCAAACACAGTAGCGGCCCAGGAAGCGCTCGCCAATCGTCGCTGGATCGGCCACGAACGCCTCCACTCCGGCCTTGGTTACCTGGGGATCTGTCACCCACTCGTCGAAGTGTGCCATCAGCTCAGGCTTCGTCACGATCGGCAGCGCCGCGAGATCCATGTCCCCGGCGGGCAGGCTGCGGTAGAGCGCACGATAGTAGGCCGAGCGCTTGCGTGCGAAGGCGACCAGCGCGGCGAGCCGCGTGCGCTGGCGAGCGGCAATCTCCTCTGGCATGGCCCTGCCCGCGCGCCAGATGTCCCAGGCCAGCGCGAGGGGCCGCCGGAGCAACCAGAACACTGCCCCAGAGCCAAGCGCGGCGACCGCGAGCGCGCCCGCGGCGATCCGCCTCTTCATGGCTCGGCTCCTTCCCATGCTACGGTGCGTGGCAGTGAGCGACCGCTTGCGGTTCATATCCGTATGTGCTCAAGGCGAGCAACACCGCCCGGACCCTTGCCTCTCTGTTCGACGATGCTCTGGACGATGCTAATGAGCCCTGCGACCACGAGCGCCAGCGCCCCAACGCCGGCAACGAGGGCCACCTGCGGCGCGTCCATCTGCTGGCGCACCCAGATGCCGGAGAACGCCCAAACCACGACGAGGAGGAAGACGACGTCGCCTCGTGTCGCCACGACGTAGAGCGTCAGCACAGCCGCAACCAGCAGCATGATGACGGCCCAGACCTGCCCTGAGATGCCAAATCCATCCCATCCGGCGTCGTAGAGCACATACGATGCGTTCGCAATAGTGGCTACCGTGATCCAGCCGAGATAGAGACTGAAGGGCAGCGTCAGGAGCAGCCGCGTGGTGAGGTTCACCGGCGCGCCGCCGATGTCGAGCCGCATGTAGGTCACGATGAGCGTCACGAGCAGTGCCAGCATGGCGAGCATGCTCGCTGCGAACAGCGTGTTCTGGAATGTGACCAGCCAAAGGCTGTTGAAGACGCCGGTGAGCGCCACGAGCCAGCCCACCGCACGCTGACGAGGCTGTTCACGCTGCGAGGGCAGCGCTTGATAGACGGTGTAGATGCCCAGCGCGAGATAGATCAGGCCCCAGATGCCGAACGTGAAGTTTGCCGGCAGAAAGTAGATGGGATAGCGCGTTGCGATCTCGCGGGTAGTCAGCCCTCCAAGCGCACCCGTCGTCGCCAGCCAATTGACCACCAGGGTGACGACGAATGAGACGACTACCGTCGCTTGTCGCGCGATGTCACGATTCATGGCTTGCTCTCTCCTTCAGGTGCCCGTATGATCCGGTTGTGCCGTCTCCACACGCATCAAATCGAGCAATGCAGGCGGTTGCATGGGATGCCTCCCTGCCGGGATTGGAGCACCCGACCGCCTAACCGCGCCGGTTAACGCGCCCCCGTCTCCCGTCTCTTAGCCTCAAGCTACATGCGCCATCTCGCGCGGCTGTCACAGCCGGAGGCGCAGCGTCACGGTCCACTCACGCTCCGTGCCGAGTACCGCGGCAACGTTGTCCTCCGGCGGGCGACGATCACGCATGCGTGACAGCGATCTTCATCCGCTAGCCTCGTTCGTCGCTTTCGCTACACGCGCGTGCGCGCAGACTGCGCGAGTGCTGCAAGTGTTGTCTGTGGTCGCCCTCCTTGCTATACTCACGGCGAGGCAGACACACTGCAATTCACCTGCGCTCCAGCTTTCGTCTGGCGCGGTATGTGGTCATGGAAAAGCGCTCGTTCGCTCAGCGCTGGGGAAATGAACTCCATGCTCGTTGACGAAACGCTGCGCAGCCTCCGTCGCCGCGCCATTGGTGCCCTCATCACAGTTATCTGCGCCACGCTTGCGGCTCTGCTTGCCGCCGCCTACCCGCGTTTCGGTATTTCCCGCTCCTTCAGAGGCTTCTTCTACATTCCTCCGCAGGCCTACCTCGCCGCACTCCTCTGTCCGCTCTCGTTCGTGCTTTCCATCGCCACCATTGCGGCTGGTCTTGACCACAGCAGGCGGGTGCGGCAGCGTGGGTGGAGAGCAGTGTTCAATGTGCTGCTGGTCCTGCAAGTGCTAGGGCCGGGCTTCCTGATGTGTTCGGTTGCTCTCGGCTGGTCAGGCACTCTGGTCATTGGCTTGCCAGCTGAGAGCTGGTGGCTCCTGGCCGCCGGCTCCGCCATCGTGATCGCGCTGACCGCTGTCTGCGGCCTCGTCTATCTGCGCCAGCAGGTCTTGGCCGCGAGGCGCGCGGCGGCATCATGGGACACCTGATCGGCGCATCACCCATACTGCCAATCCAAAGCGCCTGGCAGCCTGGCACGATCTGGTACGACATGTGCGCGCGGAAGACGAGGCACGACCGCAGATCACCGCTCGTCGTGCCAGCACGTCCATCGTGTGCGGCGAGCACGCCCCATGGCACGCCTATGCAGGCGACCACGCGGAAGGAAGCGACCCGCGCCATCACAGCGAAGCATCAGACGACAAGGAGCAGACAGAACATGCCCGGCGAAGACAACAAGGCCCTCGTGCGCCGTTTCTATGACGAAGTGTTCAACCAGAGGAATCTGGCCGCCCTCGACGAGCTCTACGCGCCCGACCACATCGACCACACGCTGCCACCTGAGCTGTCCGTCGGCCCCCAGGGAACCAAGCAGGCCATCCAATTCATGTTGACCGGGTTCCCCGATCTGCACGTCACCATCGAGGACATGGTCGCGGAGGGCGACAAGGTGGTCACCCGGTTTACGACGCACGGCACCCAGCAGGGCGTGCTCGGCGGCATCCCCCCGACCGGCCGGCAGGTGGAGATCTCGACCATCGAGATCACGCGCATCGCCAACGGCAAGATCGCCGAAGACTGGGGCCTCGACGATCGGCTCGGCATGCTCCAGCAGCTCGGCCTCGTCCAGACGACGGCGTAGAA
>DASUBU010000296.1:0-63813 GCA_035763125.1 Ktedonobacterales bacterium | reverse complement strand
AGGGTGATGGCCGATCGCTGAACGATCTCGCGCCAGCGGCCGCGGTAAGTAGAGCGGTCAAGCCACTTGCGCCAGAACTCCACAGTCTGGGTGAACGTGTCGAAGACTTCGCCTGGATCGATGGCTCTCGGCAGTCCTTCGGCGGCTGACTCCAGCACGGCGGCCGCTCGCTGCCCCGCATGAAGAGTGAAGTGTGCCTGCACATCGTTCTCGCGTCGCTCCAGGCCCACCGAGGAATGCAGCGTAAGGCTGAGATCAGGCGTGTGGAAGACGGCGCCATGCTCCGCCATCTCGACGTCATGCGCGGTGCGCCCGAAGTTGAAGCGCGGCGCGCACACCATCGAGAAGCGCATCTTTCCGCGCACGACCCGCACCCCCCTGATCAATTGATGGCGTTCGGTTGCCTCCTCAGGGCGGTCAATCGGCATGAAATCAATGACCTCACCGACACCGCCAGGTGCCATGAAGCGCGTGATGAGTACTGCCGAGTCGGGAAAATAGAGTTGTTTCGTCACATAGTCATGCCCTTCGGGGGCAATCTGAAAGTATCCTCCACGCGAACGGTCTAGCAGAGAGGCAAAGACACTGGGCGAGTCAAAACGCGGACAGCAGTACCAGTCAATGCTGCCGTCTGTGGTCACTAGCGCGGCCGTTTGGAGATCGCCGATAAGGCCATGATCGGCGATGGGTGGATAGGACTTCATCGAGTATTCCCTCCGCAAGTGCTTGGAGTCATCGTGGCACAGTGGTTCGCGCAGACAGGGGATGCGCCGGGTGGGTCCCCCGCCCTACGGCTGCCACGATCCACAAGACGGCGATTCCATGCGGGCGCCATCCGGTTGGGCTTCCTGCCCGACGCGCGTGTCCAGAACAAGCTAGGCGGCAGCTCCTGGTGTCGCTACTACCTAGCTCGACTCGACAGTTCAGGCTCAGACGGCAAGGTTAGTGCGCCTGGCCACCCTGCGACGCTTGGATCTGGTCGGCCTGTGCCTCGGCCGCGGCGAGGTCCGCACCGAAGGCCATGAGGGTCTCAGGGCGCACCATACCCTGGGCTAGCATGACACCGCCCGCGTCCTGCAATGCCTCCTTGAGTGGGATGGCCCAGCGGTGCTCGAACAGCACCATGAGCGCTGTCTTGCCAGCGGGGATGCTGTCGGCAATCGATTCGATGTCCTCGTCGGAGAGGCCGAAGTCGTGCTCGGCAAAGGATTCGGCCGCCATGGTGGCGCCGACCTCAGCGCCTTCCCTGGTGCCGGTGGCGCCAAACCCCATCAAGCCGCCGATCAATGCGCCAAGCTGCGCGCGCTGATCAGGCGAGAGATCGGTTGCGCCAAGGGAGACGACGTCGCCGTCCCTCGTCTTTTGGATGGCCAGGGCATCGAGAATCCGGATTTGGCCGGTGTCGCTCGCGCGCCACAGTTGGCGCGCCACCTCTCCTTTCATCTTGTCGTTGTCCAGGCCTACAAGGACGAACTGCACGGGCCCAAGGGTCATCATGCGCCTCCTAAGCTGTGTAGCAGACTCTCCTATGGCGGGGAGCGTCGGCAACGTCTTTGTGAGGTTTCTTGTCGCACGGCGGCGTTGTCGTGTCCTCATTGTCCTCGTTAGCTCCCCGGCGTGGGTCCATTCGTGCAGACCCGCGCAGACCATCGTAGCCGTCAACAGTCTCCGAGCGGAACGCACCTTGGGTGGGTTCCTGAGGGGAGGATCATCCTGATCCGATGGATCACGCCCACCCCACCCGAGGGTGAGTGCCAGCTTCCAGAGCCTCGGATCTCTCAGCCACGCAGCCCCTCTTGTTGCCAGGTGTGGCGGCAATGTGGGCGAACGGACTTCCTGGCGTGGGGTCCGCGCAGCGTCACTGGCCGTCCGGTGGTGGCCGGTGGGAATCCATGCGCCGCCGCGTGCTCCAGACCGAAACCAGGCGCGCCACCACCACGACCAGGTAGATCTGGCCCATCAACGCTTCAAGCACAGCTATGGTTTGCCCTACACTGCCAGCGGGAACCAGGTTGCCGTAGCCGACGGTCGTTAGCGTCGTAAAGCTGAAGAAGAGATAATCCGTGCTGGTCGCTTGTGGGACCCCAAGAAAGAAACCGCTCTGGCTCAAGCCGGCAAGCGCGCCATACACGGACGCATAACCGATTCCAATCAGGAGGTAGACACACAGCGCCCCCAGGATGGTCGCAGAAGTGACCTTGCTGTGCTGCCCAATGCGTTGCAGAATGATGATCATGGCAGCGAAGAGGAACGCCGCGTCGAAGAGACCTGTCGCCGCACTGAGCGTGGGGGGGCTGGCCTGCATGAGACCTGCTATCCTGACCAACAGGCTGATTATGAGATAAACCAGCGCGAGGAGGAGCCAGACCCGTCGAGTGCGCGCGGTCCACAAGGTGAAAAGCAGGGTCAGGCCGAACAAGATCAAGTTGAGAACGCGACCCCAGGCGCTAGTGGACAAGACGGCTTGTGCGAGGTAATCGGCCACGATCAAGATGAGCACCAGGCCGTAGCGCTCCGGCTGACTGATGGCCGAACGCCAGCCCTGCGAGGCATGCCCGCTGCTCATCGCCATTTCCTCGCATGATACAGGAGCATCTACCATCAGCTCGGCTTGCATCTGCTCTCTTGCCGGTCTCGGCGTTCCAATTCTTCGCCATTCCCGTGCCAGAGAGACGCGAGGGCAGGCTCGCGAGCCTGCCCCCGCTCATCCGCGCGTGCTGCTTGCGCTCTACTCCATCGAGCTACCCGGCACAGATACCTTCACGCGGCCCCGGTGCCTTTGCCCGTGAAGTACTCGCTGTGCGCGGCAAGCCCGTAGATGATGATGATGTCCACCGCGATGATGGTTACTGCTACCCACGGAGCCGCCGGGATATAGAAGAACCACCGGATAGCGCTCACGCTGGCGATGATCAGGCCGAGGACCTGGCCGACTGGTCCGCCCCTCAAGATGTCGTAGCCGGCATAGAAGGCGATGGCGGCGAGCACCACATCGACGATGCCCCACAGCCAGAGATAGCCCCCGAACACCCCATAGGTGCCTGTCGACACCCACACCGCATTGAAGAGCTCTGCCAGGGCATAGACGATAGTGAAGCCAGCGAGCACGAACATCATGACTGCGGCGAATGTGACTACGCCTGGACGCCGAGCAAGCATCTGCGACATGTCCGATCCTCCTTGTGTGGATCCCCGAGACCCCGGATGTCTGGTCAATCCTGACCGGGCGCTCGGAGTTCGTTCAAACGTTGAACTGCATCGGAGCCTCCGTTGACACCGACCTCCGCCGAGCGCGATCCAGGCCTTCGCTCCACCTATGCCGCCGGAGAGACAAGGCCCGCACCAGCCGGCTCAATCCGAGCATAGATTGCCCACCGGCCTGGCGCATCGTGCCTAAGGCGTGTTTGTTGGGAGAGTTGCGAGCCGCCCAATCGTATGGGGAAAGACCTGACCATCCGATGAGTGCTAGCTCTTCGCGTGCCAGCTCGCGACGAGGATGAACACACTCACCAGAAGCACCCAGAACGGGAATAGCAGCTCCACCCAGGGGAAGGAGCCAGCAGTAACCAACAGCACCAGCGCGCAGGCATAGCCGAGGAAACCCAGCCAGCGCGGCAGTATCGCGATGCGCAGGGCGATCGTGCTGGTCGAGATGATGAATACCGCAGCCATACGCATGGCATAGACACTTACGAGCGAGTAGATCAGGTTCCGGCTAAGCTTCCAAGTGTCTGACACCGGCTGGCTGGAGGATTCAGCCGGAATGGTGGCTACGAGCCCGCTGGCTATCGCTGCGGCCATGAACAACAGGGCGAGGAATAACAAGCCGCTGCCGAGAAAGACCGATGCGAAGAAGCGGTCTTCGAGTGCGCCCATGCGGTCGCGTACGACGCCCATAAACCACAAGAACGCGATGCCGGAGAACGGCACAAGGTACAACGCGGCAAAGAACCAACGTCTGGTGGCGGGATTCGCAAGGAAAGCGAGGGCCTCCGTGCCTGTGGTGGGGATCGCAAGGCGGAAGAGCACCAGGCTGGCCCCGAGAGACAGCGCGAAAAGTACGCCCGCAATGGCTGCCGCGCGCGGCGTGCGCAACGCCTGGCGGCTGAGAGCGCCTGCTGTGGACATCGTTGCCTCCGCTCGGTCGCTCAATGCGTGGGTCGGAGCTGAGCGAAGAACTGCAGATAGTTGCGCAGATTGGCGGTCGAAAGGAACTTGTGGCGGACAACCTCGCGGCCACGGCGGCCCATCTCAGCGGCGGCCGCGGGATCGCCAAAGACCGCGAGGATGCGGTGTGCTGCCTGCTCGACGCTGCCAACCAGATAGCCTGTGACGCCGTCGTCGATCTGCAGCGGAATCCCGCCCACATTGCCGGCGACGACCGGGCGCGCTTTCCACAGTCCTTCGGTGACCGTCAGCCCGAAACCCTCGCGCAATGATTTCTGGAGAATGGCGGAGGCGCGACGCTGAAACGCGTTCACCTCCAGGTCGCCGCCGACGTTCATCAGCACATGAATGTCGGGGTCGCCTTCGGCGTGCGCGAGCGTACGCTGGTAATAGTGGAGTCCCTCGGGATCATCGAGGGCCAGTGCGCCGAGCAGGACCAGCTGGAGGCCGGGAACCGCTGGCCGCACGGCGCGGAACACGTCAATCACGCCGAGCGGATCCTTCCAGTGGTCATAGCGGGAGACCTGCACCAGCAGCGGACGGAACGGATCGACCCCCTGCGCACCGATGGCACGATTGACCTGCTCATCTGGGATGGGCACGTTCTTCTGGCTGAGGGGGTCAATCGCCGGCGGGATGATCGCCACCGTTCCGATGCTTAGATCCCACGGGACAAACGCTGCCATGGTGAAGATCGCGGCGTCATACGCCTCGATGAAAGACCGCATGAAGGCCCAATAGGCGGGATCCGACATGGTGAGATCAATGTGGCTTTGCCAGATCCAGATGCCACGGCCAACCCCATGCATGGGGCGCAACGGTGCGGGCTGCGGGTCATGCACCACGATGAAATCGAAGTCATTCGTGAAGGAGCTGGCGTTGGCTCTGTTGACCGCCAGATAGGTCGACTGCATCTCGGGAGACAGGACAAGTGGCATCCCCTGCAACGCGTTGTGGATGCCCTTTGTGATCGTGAAGAAAGCATCCGTTCCGGAGATGATGTGCCATTCGGCGTCCAGTCCCGCGCTGCGCATCAAAGGCACGAGCGACTGGAGAATTTCAGCCACTCCGCCACCCCGCTCAGTCGCCGAGATATGCGCGACCCGCGCCCCTTGCAGCGGCCGCGCGGCGGACTGGATGTCGGCTATCACATCCTCACCGACGATGGGTACATACGCCTCCAACGTTCTTGGGGCCAAGGGTACGCGCCGCATGCCAAGCGGAGGAGACTCAGTGGCCATCGTGGTACTCCTTGGGATGAGTCGGGATGAAGCCGGCTGCGGCTCACATCCCTGGCTTGTTGAGAAGCATGCGCGCCGAGCTTATCTCCTCGCTGATCCTCGCTAGCAGTGTGAGCACTGCATCCGATGGGTGCATCAGCCCTAGGGTGAGTCTTCAGGGCTAGTAGCCGACTCGTCTAACGGCTGACGCACGCGAGGAGTGCGCGAGTTGTTCAGACCAGACGCTGCTGCATAGCCAGAATCACCGTCTCTGTCCGGTTGGTAGTGCCAAGCTTGTTGCGAATGTTGCGCACATGGAACTTCACACTGGCGACGGTCACGACCAGGTGCGCGGCGATCTGCTGATTAGAGCGTCCTAAGGCCATCAACGCCAGCACCTCACGCTCGCGCTGAGTCAAATCGTGCCCGACCTGGCGCAGCGGATTTGTGACCACGTTGACGAGCGCCTGGGTAGCCGCTGGCGCCAGCGAAGGCAGGCCCCGGTGCGCCAGCCGAACCGCTTGGATCAGCTCTTCTGTCGTCATATCCTTGAGCAAGAAGCCGATGGCCCCTGCCGCCAGCGCCGCCAATACTCGCTCCCCGTCTGCAACGCTGCTCAGTGCCAGCACGCGCGACTGAGGATGCGTGGCGTGGATGATGCGGATCGCCTCGACGCCTCCCATACCTCCCATACCTCCCATACCTGGTACTGGCAGATCTATGAGCACCACGTCTGGCTGCAGTTCATCACAGACGAGAAGCGCCTGCTCTGCGCTCTCGGCCTCCCCTACCACCTCTACGCCGCCAACCGATGGGTCAGCTTCCTCCAAGGCGAATCGAATGCCCTTGCGCAGCAGCTCTTGACCATCGGCGAGCAACACACGCGTACGGTGAGGCGCCTCGCAGGGAGCAGAGGATACTAGCCGCTGGTGAGACGCCTGATCAGTCGCGTGGGGCGGCAGCTGATCAGGTGTCATGGTAGGGGTGGTCATGGGGCCGTCTCTTTCTAGCCGCCTGATAGATGACAGACGCCTGGCAGTCCGGTCCATCGCGCTCCACAGGGTCCGATAGACCCATCGGGAGGAGGTGCTCCTTCTCTGTGTTCAGCACTCAGCTACCGCACTGTACGGCCCGCGGGGTACGCATCACGTATCACGCGTCTCGATCACCGGCCGCAGCGCTACGGAGCGCATTGCAGTCTGGTGCCTAGGTTCTGGCTCGCGTTCTGTACAGAGGCGACCCTACTCTGGAACTCCTGAAGCTTGATTGATGTCTGGGCGAACGTTGCGCTGTCCGGATAGCCCTGAAGCGTTGCGCCGAGCTCTGTGTTAGCCGCGATGAGTCTATCCACGGCGCCGCCGGTGCCTTCAGGCATCTTTGCGCTGATATTCGTGAGCGTCTGGCTGATCTTCTGCTGCGTCGCCTTGACCTCGCCGACGGTAGTATTGGTGCCAGCCGTTGCCAGGGAGGCGACACTGGCATCGATCGTGGCCAGGCCATTGCATACGGCCGTGCGGGCCGCCGAGGTGGCATTTGGCGTCGGACTGGCCTGGGGTGTGGATGTCGTGCCGCAGCCGCTAATGATGAAGGCCATAAGGACGAGCACGGTGAACAGTGCGCACCTGCTGACCGTGGGCCCGCGGTGGGTCATTGCAGGTCTCCTCTGGCACAGCCGGGGATTGCAGCCCTGTGTCGCGAGGCCTCGCACGCAGAGCCTCCTACGTATCCAATAGGCGAGGCCTGACCCTGGCCAATAGGCGAGTAGATCATGCCATCAGGTGCGCGACGTATGCTGCAAGGCGAATGCCATCACCAGGAGTGGATTCGGGGTGGCATCGTGGCATCGCGGAACCATCCAGCGGATTTCCGCCTCGACGCTCCCGTTTCGCAGGCACTTCGTGCTTCAATAAGCTGGGTGGCAATGCACCAAGAGTCCACATCGTTTGGCGAGAGATCGTGGCAGAGCGAGCATGAACCGCCACGCCGACCGGTCTTGAAGGACCCAGGCATGTGCGCTTTCCCCCTGTCTCCAGGTGACTCACTATCCCGCGGACTAGGTGCAACACTAGCCTACACAACGCCCCCTGTGGGTGGGGACAAACGGCCGAGCACGCGAGTAGACTGTCTATGGGTACACAGGGCACTCGACGCGGACGCCAATAGAACAGGAGAAGTGGCTGTAACGGCTCCGAAAGCCCTGCCAGCGATCGCAGGCATACCAACCGCACGAGCATCGAGACGAGCATACCCGCACGCCCGTTCGCTCCCGCCAGACGATCTCAGCATTGTCAGATAAGCTCCGGCTGGGATCCGGCTATCGGGAACGCCCGAAAGGATGTCGCTATGGCAACCCTGACGCCAACCGAGCATCGCGTAGTAGAGCCAGAAGTCGCGGATGTCAAGGAAGAACGGCTTGTATCGCTCATCCCTGAGCGGGAAATGACACAGCCGCAACAGGTAAGGCCCATCGCGGAATATGCGGCTGCCCAGCCGGAGAAGCGCCCAACCCCTGCCGCCACGAATCGCGCCACGACGGTGGCGCTACAGGTTGGCGTTCCGATTCTAGTCGCCTCGGCACTCATCCTGGCTGGGCTCATGAGGCCCCGCATCGAGCACGGGCTGCGGCGCCTCGTCGAGAAGGCCGCGGATATGCACGTCCCCGTCCTGCTTCCGGTTGCCATCGCGGAAAGCGTGCGTGAGGTGATCAATAGCAGACGCGCCTTCGCGGAGACAACAGCCGATCCCGATGCGGTGGGTTGACGGTAGACGGTGGTGCATCCGTCCCGGTGCTTTCGGCGTCTGCTCCTGCAGTCGCTCGCGGCCCGGTGCGAGCGGGCGCGCCATCGCCGCCCACTGTCTTGAGCGGCAGGCCAATCAGCTCGCAATCCGAGGAGATGGCTGACGAGCTGGGTCCAGGGCTGGCGACAAGCGAGAGCTAGCGCAGGACGATGGATGGGCGCCATTCGACATCGTGTCCAACAGACATCGAGTGATCTTAGTCAAGACGGCCGTTTACGACAGTGGCCAGGGACCCATACAGTGTAAAGGAGCAGAGGATAGGACTGAGAAGGGAGCGACCTACATGGCGCGTCAGGTCAGGGCAAGATTCGAGCGCGCCTCGGCGTCCACGCGGACTACGCAGGGCCATGCGAGCGATGGAGCCAAGGGCATTCCTTCATCTCCGGCCGGCGGCCGCTCTCCCACGCGGGCGCGCACGGATCAGATCGTGGCCGATCGCGAGCGCTACCTGCCGCGCGGCCTCTTCACCTACCATGACGTCTACCCCGCCTCGGCCAGCGGCGCGCGTGTGACCGACGTGGATGGCGTCACCTACCTCGACTTTGCCGGCGGCATCGGCACGATGAACGTCGGCCACAGCCATCCGGCCGTCGTCGCCGCTATTCGCGAGCAGGCCGAGCGCTACACCCATACCTGCGCGCATGTGCTCACTCCGCCGTCCTACGTTGAGCTGGCGCGCCGCCTGGCCGAGATCACGCCTGGCACGTACGCCAAGAAGACGCTGCTCGTCAACAGTGGCGCCGAGGCCGTGGAGAACGCTGTCAAGATCGCCCGCGCCGCTACCGGCCGCAAGGCGATCATCTCCTTCGAGAATAGCTTCCACGGGCGGACGAATCTCGCGCTGGCACTCACTGGCAAGGTGCGTCCCTACCGCCAGAGTTTCGGCCCGTTCGCCGCCGAAGTTCACACGATGCCCTATCCCTACTGCTACCAGTGCGGCCAGCACAGCGATGGTGGGGACTGCTGCCACGGCTGGCAGGAGACGCTGGAGCGCGCCTTTGCCACGCGCATTGCCGCCGATCAGGTGGCCGCCGTGATCGTCGAGCCGGTGCAGGGCGAAGGCGGCTTCGTCGTGCCGCCTGCTGATTTCCTACCATCGCTGCGCGCGATCTGCTCGCGCCACGGCATCTTGCTGATCGTAGACGAGGTGCAGACCGGCTTCGGCCGCACCGGACGCCTCTTCGCCACCGAGCACAGCGGCATCGAGCCGGATCTGATGCTGCTGGCGAAGTCGCTCGCCGCCGGGTTGCCGCTCGCCGCTGTGGTCGGCCGCGCCGAGCTAATGGACGCTCCCCTGCCCGGTGGGCTGGGCGGCACCTATGGCGGCAATCCTGTCGCCTGTGCCGCCGCGCTGGCAGTGCTTGGTATCTTCGAGCGAGAGGGACTGGTGGAGCGGGCGCAGGTGCTCGGAGCGCGTGCCTTCGAACGGATGCGCGCATGGCAGGCCGGCTACCCGCTGGTGGGGGACGTGCGCGGGCTCGGTGCGATGGTGGCAATGGAGCTCGTGCGCGACCGCGAGCGACGGACGCCCGCCACCGCCGAAGCGGCGCAGGTGCTGGCCGAGGCTCGCCAGCGTGGGCTGATCGTCATCAAGGCCGGGCTCTACGACAACGTCATCCGGCTGCTGATGCCGCTGGTCACCAGTGATGCCGAGCTGGACGAAGGGCTGGGCATCCTCGAAGCGGCCCTCGCGGCGGTCAGCGTCGCGCCCCCGACTGGCGACGCTACGCACTAGCTCAATGAGTCTGATGGACAACTGAATCCACGCACTGGGCGGCCGACCTTCAGTCTGCCACCATGCGGCGGCACTGCACGTTCGCTTGCGGCATGGGCCGCGCCCATGATAGGCTACGGCGTACGTACGATTGGCATGCGTGCGCCGTTATCGCTGACAGGCATGGATTGGCACACGCATGGCACTCTCTTTGCCGCGTCAGGATCCCCCGATGCTCACGGTTCGCCGGCTGCTCGCGCTGCCGCCACTAGACGAGGGCCGGCTCGTCGCCGGAGGCAACGGAGCCGACTGCGAGGTGCTGTGGGCAGCAGTCGTGGACATCCCGCAATCTGGTGACTGGGTCCGCGCCGGAGAGATCCTGCTGACCACCTTTTACGGCATCCGCGACGACGCCGCCGCGCAGGTCGCCCTCTGCACCCAGCTTGCCGACAAGCAGCTCGCCGGCCTGATCGTCGCCACCGGCAAGTACGTCGAGCGCACTTCCGAGGAGCTGCGTGCCCTCGCCGATGCGCGGGGCTTCCCAATCATCGAGCTACCCTGGCACATCGCCTTCGAAGACGTCGTGCGTGTCATCTCGGAGCACAGCCTCAACGACGAGTACCTGCTCTACAAGCAATCGCTGGCGATTCACCGCGCGCTCACGCGCATCGTGCTGGATGGCGGCAGCCTGCAAGACGTCGCGCACGAGCTGTGTACGATCTTGCGCTGTCCCGTCGAGATAGATGATCTCGCGTTCGCCGTGCTGGCCGAGGCTTCAGGGCCGGGAGCCGAGATAGACGAAAGCCGCCGCGCGGCCATCCGCGATGGCCGCAGCTCGCCGCGCCTGCTCGTCCACCTGCGACGCAGCGGTGCGCTGGCTCACGTGCGCTCGACGCTTGTGCCCAAGCGCATTGACGTCACCGACGAGACGCGCGCGCTCGGTATGACCAAACCACGCATCCTCGCGCCGATTGTCGTCGCGCGCAAAGTCTACGGCTACGTGTGGATCATCGCGGGCGACCGCGATCTGGAGCCGCTCGACTTCCACGCCATCGAGCATGCCGCCACCGTCGCGGCGCTGGTGCTCTTCCGCGACCAGACGACGCACCAGGCCCACGAGCGCGCCGAGCGCCAGATCATCGGCCGTTTGCTCTCTGACGACCCGCATCCCGATAATTCCTTGCGCGAGCAGATGGCTCACTTCCACCTGCGCTTCGAGGCCGCTCATGCAGTGGTGGTAGTGGACCCGGCCGAGAATGAGGTGCGCTCGGTCGAGCTGTCGGTGCGGGGCGCGGCGCGCGCCCAGGGATTGATGCTCGCCGTGGGCGAACGGGCCGGGCGTGTGGTGGCGCTGCTGGAGTGTTCGCGCCACGAGCAGGTCGAGGCCTTCTGCCTGGGGCTTGTCGCGGCTTCAAGTCCGCTGGACACTCCCATCCACATCGGTGCCAGCCCGCTGCACCAGGCGGCCTCCTCGCTCAACCTCGCCTACGACCAGGCGCTCGAGGCACTGGCGCTGCTGCCTGCGCTGGGGCCCGAGCGCCAGGTGGCGCACTTCGACGAGCTAGGCATCCTGCACTGGCTGCACGCCCTGCCGCCGCGCCTGCTCGAAGAGAATGCCTACGCCCGCATGCTCCAGCGGCTGATCGAGCACGACCGCACCCACGGTGGCCAGCTCGTCCAAACGCTTGACGTCTTTCTGCAGCGCGACGGCAATGGCGTGCAAGCGGCGCAGCAGCTCTTCATCCACCGCCACACGCTGAAGTACCGGTTGCAGCGCATCGCCGAGATCTGCGACGTAGACCTCAGCAATCCGCTGTGCAAGCTGAGCCTGCGGGCCGCGTTGCTGCTGCACCGCATGCGCGCGGGCTACGACACCGTCTGAGCCGAGGCCGGGCGCAGGCCACACTGGCCAAATATCTCTGGACGGCCAGCACCCACTGCTTCTTGAGCGCCACACGTGCCAACCGTATACTGACATTCACAACGCGGCCGGACGTGCCGGCTGCATCGGCGTGCTCGCTGCCGACGCGAAAGGAACTGACCGATGGCTCTCAAGACGCTGACGACGGATCGCCTGCTGATTGACGGCGCCCTCGTAGAGCCGGCCTCCGCCGGCACGCGCACGCTGGTGAACCCCGCTACCGGCGGCGCAGGCGAGGTCGTGCCCGAAGGGTCGGCGGAGGACGTGCGCCGGGCGGTCGCGGCTGCCAAGACCGCCTTCGACGATGGCCGCTGGTCCGGCATCGGGCCATCCGCGCGCGCCGCCACCCTGTACAAACTGGCCGACCTGCTGGAGCAGCACCTCGACGAGCTCGCGGAGATCGAGTCGCGCAACGTGGGCAAGCCGATCAAGCTCGCCCATGATAGCGATCTGCCCTTCGCGATTGATTGCCTGCGCTTCTTCGCCGGCGCCGCGCGCACCCTCGAAGGGCGCGCCTCGCAAGAGTACGTGCCCGGCTACACCAGCCTCGTTCGCCGCGAGCCGATCGGCGTCTGCGGTCAGCTCGCCCCGTGGAACTATCCCCTGATGATGGCGCTGTGGAAGATCGGCCCCGCGCTGGCCGCCGGCAATACCGTCGTGCTCAAGCCGGCTCCCGAGACGCCGCTGACGACACTGGCGCTGGGCGCGCTGGCGATGGAGGCGGGCCTGCCGGCGGGCGTGCTCAACGTGGTGACCGGCGGCGATGAGGTCGGCGTGGAGCTGGTCGCGCATCCCGACGTGCGGCTGATCTCGCTGACCGGCGCTACCGAGACCGGCAAGGCCGTCACCCGCGCCGCCGCCGAGAGCCTCAAGCGCGTGCACATGGAGCTGGGCGGCAAGGCGCCGTTTGTCGTCTTCGCCGACGCCGATCTCGAAGCGGCGGCCCACGGCGCGGTGACAGGTGGCTTTGTCAACACCGGGCAAGACTGCACCGCGGCGACGCGCATCTACGTCGAGCAGTCTGCCTACGACGCCTTCCTCGCACGCTACCTGGAGCTAGTCGGCCAGGTTCGCGTCGGCGATCCCGCCTCACCCTCTATCGACATGGGACCGCTGGTCTCGGCGGCGCAGCTTGCGCGTGTCGAGGAGCTGGTGGCGACCGCGCGCGGTCAGGGCACGTTCCGCACGGGCGGCGAGCGCGCGCGGGTACCCGGCATGGAGGATGGCTTCTACTTCCAGCCGACGGTCATCACCGACGTGGCCGATGATGCGCGTGTCGTCACCGATGAGATCTTCGGGCCGGTGACGGTGGTGCTGCCGTTCACCGCGGAGGAAGAGGTCATCGCCCGCGCCAACGCCGTGCGCTATGCTCTGGCGGGGTCGGTGTGGACCAGCAACGTCCAGCGGGCGATGCGTGTAAGCGCGGCACTAGAGTTCGGCACGGTCTGGGTGAACGATCACCTGCCGATCACCGCTGAGATGCCGCACGGCGGGTTCAAGCAGAGCGGCTTCGGCAAAGACATGTCGCTCTACGCGATCGAGGACTACACCCAGATCAAGCACATCATGCTGGATACCACTGGCGCGCAGCGCAAGCCCTGGCACTACACGATCTTCGGCGACGCGGAATAGGGCTGAGCTAGCCAGGCGCTAGAAGGGTCTGGCGTGCTGGGGGATCGCTTGGAAGGCTAGCTCAGCCGGCGGGCGATCTCCTCGCCCGCTTGCCTGCCTAGTATGACGCCCGGCAGCACGCCGAGCGCGCCCAGCCCTTCGATCGCCCTCCCCGGCGCGCGGGCGCCCAGGTCGCGCGCATCGGGTACCATATGGGGCGCGACTGCCAGATCAACGGCCCAGGCGTGTGTGGGTGCCACAGGCGCGAGCTCTGGCAGCCAGCGGCGCGCCGCCGTGGCCAACCGGGCGTGATAGTGCGGGTCGCGCCCGAATGCCCCCGCCCGGCCATATCGCCCGCCGCTGATGCCCAGCCGAGCATTGCCAGGCCGGAAGTCGCAATACGTAAAGGGCGCCGAGTCCCAGAACAGCGGGAAGTCGTCGGGCAGATCGGCGGGGAACGCCATGGCATAGATGCGCGCGGTCGGCGCCGCGGTCGGCCCCACCGCCTCGACCAGCCCGCCGGCCTCCACCGTGCCGCCTGAGGCCAGGCTCAGCCGCCAGCACGAGAGGCCGCTTCGCCCCGCCGATGCCATATGCTCTCTCACGCGCGCACCGCCGAGCAGCCGCACGCCCAGCGCTCGTGCCTCGCACGCCAGGTGCGCCAGCAGCGTCAGCGGCTGGATGCGCCCCTCGTCGGGGAGCCACATCGCCGCCACCATGCCGCGCGCATCGAGCCGCCCATCACCCGCCTCGGCCACCTGTTGGGCGGTCCACATCTCCGCATGCAGGCCCAGACCCGTCCGCGCCTTCGCCTCGCGCTCCAGATAGCGGGCGGCCGATGGCCGCTCGGCGAGGCTGAGCGCGCCGGTGAGCGATGCCTGGAGCAGCGCACCGGGCCGCGTTGCCTGTTCCACCAGGCCCAAGAGCTCACGGGTGGTCGCCGGCCACATCTCGCGTAGTGGGCTTTCCAGCGGCAGGCCAGCCAGCGCCATGTTGACGCCCGCGCTCAGGATCCCCGCGTTGCGGCCGGTCGCGCCGCGGCCAATGTCGCGCTCGGCCTCCAGCACCAGCACGTCCGCACCCACTTGCCGCGCCGTGATGGCGGCGCTCAGCCCCGCGACGCCCGCGCCGATCACCACTACATCGGCATGCAGGCGGCGCTCCGGAGCGGGGTCGAGCGTCAGCGCCTGACGCACATCAGACGAGAGGTCGTCGCCCCACGGCGGCTGCGTGTTGGGCGGGGCAGGCGCGCCAGTCGAGCGCCTCGAACGTGTGGCATCCATACGGCAAGCCTCTTTCGCAGCGCGCAGCTTGGGCCGGCCCGCGCTGCGAGTATACGCCCCGTCTCGCGTCTTGATGACTATACAGGCTGGCCAAACACCTTTGGCAGACGCGGCAGCCCGCCCGCACTTGCCGACCGATACCGCATCGGGTACACTGGCATTAGGTCAACTGAACGACCTGGGAGGATCGTTATGAAGTCGTCGGAGCCTTCATTACCGACGCGATTGCACCGGCATGGATTCCTTCGCCGGTATATGCCGTACAAAGGCTATCACCTCGCCACCTGCTATCCCTGACGCTGCTCTCGTTTCATCGCGCCCTCGTGCCCGCGGCCCTCGCTGCCACGACTCCTGCGAGCCAAGCGTGACTACTCTCCCCCCTTGATCTTGCTCTGAAACGAGACCCGGCGCGCCATCGGCATGACACGACAAGACTTGTCGTCCGCGCGCCAACCCTGAAAACCGCACCTGACGCCATTTGTCAGTGAGGGCTGCCAGCACACGTCGTTGCGCAGCGCCGCTCGCCTCGATGGCCGTATCGTCGCAGCTTCCCGCGTATCGTGGGACTGTTGGCTTGGCACATCCGGCGCCAGGTGGTAGCGACAAGCACAGGATGATATGAGCACCGATTCACAACCCAGCTACGCCAACGCCCTCGAAACCACCCGCAAGTATCTCGACGTCATCCACGCCGACCAGCTCTCACGCCAGCAGGCAGAGGACCTCGTCCGGCTTACCGTGTCCAACTTCGGCAAACATTACAACTCCGGCTTCCTCGAGTACCGCAAGTCGGTGACCGAGGGTGGCGATTTCGCCGCGGTCGAGTGGAGTGGCCGCGGCGCCACCTTCAGCGATGCTCTCGGCCGCACCTACATTGACGCGCTCGGCGGCTATGGATTGCTGAGCCTCGGCTGGTCGCATCGCAAGGTGATTGACGCCGTCAAGGCGCAGCTCGAGCGCGCCCCGATGCCGACGCAAGAAATGCTCGACTGGCCGCGCGGCATGCTGGCGAATCTGCTGGCCCAGATCACCCCTGGTGACCTGAACTATGCCTTCTTCGTCTCGAGCGGCACCGAGGCCGTCGAGGGCGCGATGAAGTTCGCCAAAGCCTCTACCGGCAAGTCTGGCTTCATCGCCGCGGTGCGCGGCTTCCACGGCAAGACCGCCGGCAGCCTGAGCCTGATGGGCAAGGCCAAGTTCCGTAAGCCCGCCATGCCGCTGTTGCCCAACGTGTATCACGTGCCGTACGGCGACGCCGACGCGGTCGAGCAGCAGCTCCGCATCGCGCGCGACGTCGGCAATGACATCGCCGCGGTGGTGATGGAGCCGGTGCAGGGCGAGGCCGGCGCGATTGTCCCGCCGGATGACTACTGGCCCCGGCTGCGCCAGCTCTGCGACGAGTTCGACGTGCTGCTGATCGCCGACGAGGTGCAGACGGGTCTGGGCCGCACAGGCGCGCTGTGGGGCGTCAATCACTGGAACGTCACCCCCGACATCATTACCTCGGCCAAGGCACTGGGCGGCGGCGTCATGCCCATCGGCGCCTTTATCGCCACCCGCAAGGTCTGGGAGCCGTTCATCGAAGATCCGTTCCTCCACACGACAACCACCGGTGGCAATCCGCTCGCCTGCGCCGCGGCCATCGCCACGATCAACGTCGTACTCGAAGAGGATCTGCCGCGTCAGGCCGCCGAGAAGGGCACGTACCTCATGGAGCGCCTGCTGCCGCTGGCTCAGCGCTACGACAGCATCTATGAGAAGATCACCGGCAAGGGGCTGCTCATCGGGCAGCACTTCCACGATGTCGAGGTCGGCTACAAGGTCGCGACGTCCCTGTTCCGCCGCCGCGTGCTGATCGCCGGGACGCTCACCAATGCCCAAACCATCCGCATCGAGCCGCCGCTGGTGATCGAGTACGACGAGCTGGACGAGTTCCTCAACCGGCTGGAAGACTCGCTCAAAGAGGTGAGCGGCGCTCCCATCTCGGGCGAGGTGCTCTCCTTCCCCGCCGCCACGGTCGCACAGGAGGAGCCGCTCACGCCAGCCAAGGCTCGCCGTGCCGCGAAGAAGGCCGCGCAGGAGAAGGTCGCGCTGGCGTAGTCGTGCTGGGCTGGCAGACTGACGGCTAACATAGTGGGAGGCCACGGGCAGGACACCCCCGTGGCTTCCCCCTATGCTTGGGGGCTGGAAGAGGAGGCATCTGTGCATCTCGTGGTGGTTGGTGGCGGTGGTGCGATGGGACGCATCACTGTCCGCGCGCTGGCCGAAGATCCTCGCGTCTCCCGCGTGACCATCGCGGACCGCGACCTCGCTGCCGGCGAGCGCACACGGGCCTGGCTTGCCGCTGGGCGCGAGAAGGCCGAGGTCGCCGCCTGCGATGCCCGCGACGACGCCGCGCTCGCCCGCCTGCTCGATGGCGCCGGCGCCGTCCTCAATGCCGCCGACTATCCCTTCAATCTCGGTGTGATGCGCGCCGCGCTCGCTGCCCACGTGTCCTACGCCGACCTGGGTGGACTCTTCCACATGACCCGCCAGCAGTACGCGCTCGACGATGCCTTCCGCGAAGCAGGGATCACCGGCGTGCTTGGCATCGGCAGCACCCCCGGCATCACCAATGTGCTGGCGCGCCTCGCCGCCGATCAGCTCGATACCCTGGAACGTTTGGACGTGCGCATTGGCTCCAGCGACTCTCGGCCGACCAGCGCGCCATTCATTGCGCCGTACTCGATTCGCACGATCCTTGACGAGTGCACGCTCGAGCCGATGGTCTACCAGGACGGCGAGTGGATCGCGGTGGCACCGATGAGCGGTGAGGAGCCGATCGAGTTCCCCGCGCCCATCGGTCGCGCCACCGCGATGTACACGCTGCACTCCGAGGTCGCGCTGTTCCCCATCTCGTTCGCGGATAAGGGGCTGCGTGAGGCTTCCTTCAAGATCGCCTTCCCGCCAGTGTTTCTGGAGCAGATGCGGCTGCTCGCCGGTTTGGGCCTTGGCGGCGCCGAGCCGATCGCCGTGCGCGGCGCGAAGCCCGGCGCGACGGTGCGCGTTGTCCCGCGCGAGGTGCTGGTGGCGCTACTGGCGGCACGTGGCGCGTCCGAGGCGCCGGCCGGGTCCGACGACTGCGACGTGCTGCGGGTGGTGGCGGCGGGCACGCGCGATGGCACGCCGGTCGAGCTGGTGGAGCAGATGGTGGCGCGGCCATTTGCGCCGTGGCAGGTGGGCGGCGGCGACGTGGACACTGGCGTTCCGCTCGCCATCGCGGGTATTCTGCTGGCGCAGGGCGGATGCCCGGCCGGCGTCCGTGGCGCCGAGCTGGTCTTCGAGCCGCGCGCCTTCCTGCGCGAACTCGCGCCGTACGGCATGCATGCGGCCGAGAGCATCACGCGGACAATCAGCTGAGCGGATCGCGCGACACCAGCTCGTGCGAACGAACGACCGAAGGGCACAGGTGAGAACGCATGCGGACACAGATGTGGATTGACGGCAACTGGACCCCTGGCACATCGGACGCCAGCATCGAGGTGCGCGATCCGGCGACCGAAGAGATCATCGCCCACGTGCCCGCCGGCAACGCCACGGACGTCGAGGCCGCCGTCGCGGCTGCCAGCCGCGCCTTTCCCCAGTGGCGAAACACCCCCGCCGGCACGCGCGCCGAGCTGCTGCACGAGGTGGCGCGCAAGATCGTCGAGCGCACCGAAGAGCTGGCAGTGTTACTTACCCGCGAGGGCGGCAAGCCGCTGGTCGAAAATCGCGACGAGATGGGCTGGTCCGCCGCCTGTTTTCGCTACTATGCCGAGATCGGCCGCAACGCGCGCGGGCGCGTGATCCCGTCGGTCGAGTCGTCGCAGCTCAGCCTTGTACTGAAGGAGCCCTACGGCGTCGTCGGCGCGATCGTTCCGTGGAATTACCCCATTCTGCTGATGGCCTGGAAGCTGGCTCCCGCGCTGGCCGCCGGCAACTCGGTCGTGCTCAAGCCGTCGGAGATGACGCCGCTAACCACCCTGGCGTTCGGCGATATCTTCGACGTCCTGCCGCCTGGCGTCGTCAATATCGTCACCGGCTTCGGTCGCGACGCCGGAGAGCCGCTGGTGCGCGATCCACGAGTGCGGGTGATCGCCTTCACCGGCAGCCTTGAGACGGGACGCCAGATCGCGCGGGTGGCCGCCGAGCAGATCAAGAAGCTGCATCTCGAGCTGGGCGGCAAGGATGCGTTCATTGTCGCCGAGGACGCCGATCTCGATGTCGCCGTGCCGGGAGTCGCCTGGGCCGCGCTGCTCAATGCCGGGCAGGTCTGCACGTCTACCGAGCGCGTCTACGTCCACGAGCGCATCGCGCCGCAATTCGTCGAGCGCATCGTCGCGTATGCCCGCGGGCTGCGGCTCGGGCCAGGATTGGAACCGCTGACTGATGTCGGCCCGATGATCGGCGCCGCGTATCGTGCCAAGGTGGAAGCGCACGTGCAGGAGGCGCGCGCGCGTGGCGCCCACGTACTGACCGGCGGCCGGCGACCCCCGGAGCGGGAGCGCGGCTATTTCTATGAGCCCACGGTGCTGACAGGCGTGGACCATTCGATGCGCATCATGCGCGACGAGACGTTCGGCCCCACCATCCCCATCATGACGTATCATGACTTTGACGAGGCGATCCGGCTCGCCAACGACAGCCCCTTCGGCCTGGGCGCCAACCTCTACACCCATGATGCCCGACACGTCAAGCAGTTCTATGAGGAGGTCCAGGCTGGCACCTTGTGGGTTAACGATCCGCTCACCGACAACGACGCCGGTCCCTTCGGCGGCATGAAGATGAGCGGGATGGGGCGCGAGCTAGGCGAAGAAGGGCTGGACGAATTCCGCGAGACCAAGCACCTGCATTGGGATTTCGAGGGCGCCGCGAAGCCGTGGTGGTACCCCTATACGCGCCAGGGCTAACGAATTATGGACACTATGGACAATCCTGTGCTACTTGCGCTGAGCGCCTGCGCGTGTATACTTGAGCCACCTTCCCATAGCGAGCCCTGGGTCGTGAGGAGCCTCGCATGAGACGCGCGCGCCTGCGCTCATCTCTTGGTAATTGGCCTTGATGCGCAGTGCAGACCCTGCGCAGTGTACGCCTCTCGATGAGGAGGGTCGCATGGCCGCCAGTCCTGACCGGTCCGCCCTCGCCCCCAACGAGACTCCGTCCTCCGCGCCAGCCGCGCTCATGATTGATGTGCGCAGCCTCAACAAGTACTTTGGCGAGCGGCATGTGCTGGTGGATATAGATTTTCCCGTCAAGCGCGGGGAGTGCGTGGCGGTGATCGGCCCCAGCGGCTCGGGCAAGAGCACCCTGATTCGCTGCATCAACTATCTCGAGACGCCGACCTCAGGCAGCATCACCATTGACGGCAAGGAGGTGCATGGGCAGATCTCGGCCGCGGAGCTCAGTCAGGTCCGCCGCGAGTTGGGCATGGTCTTCTACAACTTCAACCTCTTCCCCCACATGACGGTGTTTGACAACATCACTCTCGCCCCGCGCCAGGTGCGCAAAGTCGCCAAAGAACAGGCCGAGGAGACCGCACACGCACTGCTCGCCAAGGTGGGGCTGGCGGACAAGGCAAGCGCGTACCCCAGCCAGCTTTCGGGCGGCCAGAAGCAGCGTGTCGCCATTGCCCGCGCACTCGCCATGAATCCCAAGGCGCTGCTGTTCGACGAGCCGACCTCGGCACTGGACCCGGAGCTGGTAGGCGAGGTGCTGCGCGTCATGCGTGAATTGGCTGAAGAGGGCCGCACGATGGTCGTCGTCACCCACGAAATGAGCTTTGCCCGCTCGGTTGCGGATCGCGTGGTGTTCCTCGATCACGGGCACATTGTCGAGCAAGGCGATCCAGAGGAGGTGTTTGCACAGCCGAAGCACCCACGCACACAGGCGTTCCTCGAACGGGTGCTGCATCCGGTGTAGTAGGCGGGCGTTATTTGTGTTCCCGGCGAGTGGCGCGCTGGTTCGCTGGTGCGCGACAGCAGCCTTCGGAGGCTCCGACGCGGAGGCTCCGACAAGTATGTCGGCTTCATCTGTCCTCATAGTGTCAAGAAAGGCGTATCATGGGCACTTCTTCGCGGTCTGGACAGTTTGGGTCGCGCCCAACGTCGCTCCGTCGTGCCAGACAGGCGCTCGTCGTCCTGTTGAGCGTACTGACATTGGTGCTCTCGGCGTGTGGCGCGGGTAACGTCAGCAACACTACACAAAAAACACCCGGCGCCACGCCAATCGGCAACGCCGGCACGCTGATTCCGGGTGTGCTCAAGTGGGGCGAAGATTCGACCGGCGGCATGCCCTACATTGCACCCAAGGATGCAGCGAACCCGAACGCCACCTACTACGGCTTCGAGGTGGACGTCGCCAATGCGATGGCGAAGCTGATGAACGTGCAGCAGCAGCCGACGCAGATCACCTGGTCTGACTGGCCCCAAGGGCTGGCATCCCATCAGTTCGATTTCTTCATGAACGGCCTGGAGATCTCGGACGAGAACGTGAAGTCGGCCAAGTTCAGCATCCCCTACTACGTGTACACGCAGGCCATTGTGGTGCTGAAGGACAACACGACCATCAATAGCTTTGCCGATCTGGCGGGCAAGAAGGTCGAGACGGGAACAGATTATAAGGCCCAGTTCATCATGGAGGACTGGAACGCCGCGCACCCCGACCAGAAGATCACCATCGTCACGACCGATACGCCGACGCCGTTCGCCGATCTGGATTCGCACCGCGTGGACGCTGAGTTCCTCGATGCGCCGATCGCGAAGTGGTATGGCTCCAACGATCCGAGCGGCAAGTACAAGACCGTAGGCGGCGACCTCAATCCCGGCTACTACGGTATCGGCTTCGATCCCGCCAACCCCAACACGCCGACACTCATGAAGGAGGTCAACGCGGCCATCGCCCAGATGTTCCGCGACGGCACCCTCGAGAAGGTCTACAAGAACGGCGGCGCGTACAACGTCGGACCGAACAACCAGCCGGTTCTCCAGCCATACGACATGTGGAACAGCTACATGCCGTGCATTGGCAACTTCCTGCCAGATAATCCCACCAACATACCGAACTGTCCGGCGATCCCACAGGGATAGTCTGGCGGCTGATGGTAACGCCGAGGCGACCGTGGACAGTGCGGTCGCGTCCAGCCGGCCGGGGCAGATCGTGAGGTCGTCCCGGCCGCGCCTGTGCATCACTTGCTCCTCACTGCGCAGCCGCAGCACAGCCGTCTTATGGCCCTGACTGGCGAGCCTGCTGCGATCGAGGCGAGAGGCCCATGCGAATACCGCCCGCTATCCGCTTTCTCGGCATGGTCGCCATCCTGGTGCTCATCTTCGGCACCTGCGGCTCGCTCACGCTTGGCGCATTGGACAAAGCGCAAACCGCCGCAGCTGGCAGCCTCTTCGACCCCGGCTTCCTCGCCGCGCGCGTCGGCCATTTTCTGCAGGTGCTCGGCAGCGTGCTGACCACCGCCACAGACCGCAATGGAATTCCCTTGCGCCAGTACTTCCTGCTCGGCCTGGCGCTGACTGTGACGTTCTGCTTCATTGCTATGCCGCTTGGCATCGTGCTGGGGTTCGTACTGGCGTTGATGTTGCGCTCGCGCCTGCGGGTGCTGCGCGTACCGGCGCGCGCCTACGTCGAGTTCTTCCGCAATACGCCGCTTCTGGTGCAGCTGCTCGCCATCTACTGGGGCCTGCTCTTCCTGCCGGCGTGGCTGCTCAATCCTTTTACCGCCGGCATCGCCACGCTGACGCTCAACTACGCGGCCTATGAGTGCGAGAACATCCGCGCCGGGCTGGCGGCCGTTGACCGCGGGCAGGGCGAGGCGGCAGCAGCGCTGGGGTTGAGCAACTGGCAGGCATTGCGGCTAGTCGTCGTGCCGCAGACGATCTCCATTGTGCTGCCGCCGGTGCTCAACGACTTCATCTATATGTTCAAAGACTCTTCCATCCTCAGCCTTGTCACCATCGTCGAGCTGACCTCGCAGTCTACAGGACTGGGCAGGCGTATTCCGACGATGACCTGGCAGTTCATCATTATCGGCGCCTTGATCTACCTGGCGATGAGCCTGCCGCTCGGCCGTCTGGCACGGGCCGCGGAGGCGCGTCTGAAGTCCGTGACGTTCATGCCCAAGCGAGATCTCACGCTGACCGCCGTACAGGTGCTGGTGGCATCGGAGGTCGTCGGCCTCGTCGCCGCTATCCTCGCCGGCGGTGCCTCATTCGGCGCGATACTGCCACACGTGGGACAGCTTGTCGCCGCGATTGGCCTCACCCTGACGATCATGCTGTTCGTTCTGGTGCTGCTGGGCGGTGTGGCCTACATTCCGTCCCGTCTGCTGGGATTGCGCAAGCGCGCGGATCGCCAGGACCGGCAAGCGCGCGAGCGAGAGCCGGTCGCTCTCGCCCAGAAATAGACACGGCAGGAGGAAGCGCATGGGCATCGTATTCAAGACGCTGGAAGTCCTGCTGCCGGCGCTCGCCACGGGCGTTGCCATCACGCTCGTCAGCACTGTTCTCAGCATCATTCTGGCGATGATGCTGGCGATTCCCGCGGGGCTGGGCCGGCTCTCGAAGTCGCCCATCATTCGCAGTATCAGCGCCTTCTACGTCGAGACGATTCGTGGCACACCGCTGCTGTTCCAGCTTCTGGTCTGGGTGTTCGCCGTCAAGCTGCTGCTGCTGGTCCTCTTCGATTTCAACGCCGATACCGTCGTATACAGTCTGCTCACCGCGCTCAACTCGAACGCACTCTTCCCAGTGTCTACCGGCGTCAGCGGCTTCGTCTTCGCGATCATCGCGCTCAGCGTGAACTATGGCGCCTACCTGGCGGAAGTGGTGCGCGCCGGCGTGCTGGCCGTTGATCAGGGGCAGACCGAGGCCGCGCTCTCGCTCGGCCTGAGCCGGTTCCAGGTCACGCGCTACGTCGTGCTGCCGCAGGCGCTGCGCATCATGATTCCCCCGCTGACGAACAACTTCATCACGCTGGTGCAAGATACCTCGTTCTTCCTCACGGTAGGCGTGTGGGAGATGGCGCTGGTGGTGCAGACGGCCGTGCAAGCCACCTCCAGCCCGCTCATCCGCTGGAGCCTCTACGCGGTCGAGCTGGCGCTCTACTTCGTCATCTGCTACAGCCTGGCGACCATCTCGCGCCGATTCGAGAAGCGCCTTGCCGTCAGCACGGCCGGCGCGCATTAGCGATTGCCACGCAGAACAAGCGGGGATTCGCGTGACGACGTCACAGGCGAGATCACGCGCTGACCACGGCGCTAGGCCGCTGTGGATGCGCGGCGCGGGCGGAAGAGGTAGAGCAGCGCCGCCAGCGCGGCCAGCCCGATCGCCAGCACGGAGAAGAGGTCGAGGGGGGCGACCTCGACGCTGCGCGCGATGCGGATGTGCAACAAGGAGGTGGTGCTGGACGAGCCGGCGGGGAAGGCCGCTTTGCCATCAGCTGAGCGCGCGCAGACCCCGTAGAGGACGCCATCGCGGGCAGCGGCGGGCAGCGGCAGCGCGGCGGTGAAGGTGCCGAGCGAATCAATCTGCGCCTGAACGGCATCGCCGGGCACGGGACCGCAGGGCTGCAGGTCCGCGACGAGGTAGACATCCACGACATTGGAGGCGGGCTGAGCCGGGGAGTACGGCCAATGCGAGCCGGTCACCGTCAGCGTACTCGGCGCGTTCACGGTCACGGTGACGGTGCTGGCGAGCGGGCAGGTTGAGCCGCCAACCGAGAGGCATGGCAACGAGTCCGGGTTGGGCGCGGCGGCCGTCGCGGTGGCTGTGGCCGCATCTGCCGTGGCGGTCGCGTGCGCGGCGGCTGTGGCGGTCACCTCGGCGCTGGTGAGCGTGGCAGTGGATGTTGGCTCGGCGGTGGCGGTGGTGATGTCCGCCCCAGGGGAGCCGGTCGGGCTTGCCGTCCCGGACGCCGTGGTCGTCGCGAGCATGCGGTGCGCGGAAGCGAGCGCACTGGCATACGAAGTGCTGCCGGCCGCTGTCAATGGCAGGCAGAAGGCGAGCAGCATCACGGCGCCCGCGACCAGGGTGCAACGGACCGACACCGCGACGCTCCTCTCTCCTCCGCACTAGACCCGCAGTGCGCCGGTGGCAACCAGTAGCGCCAAGAGTGCTACCACAGCAATAACGATCCAGACGACTGAACCGGCGCATCCGCGGGATGGCTTGGCCTGGTGCGCGGGCCATGCAGGCGCCGACTGAGGCGACTGGAACCGGGGTGGGTAGGGCGGCGTTTGGGCTTGGGCCGGCGAGCTGTACCCGGTAGCCGCAGATTGCTGCTGAGGCGCGGCAACGGGCCAGACCGGCACATTCCCGGCCGATGGGTAGGATGCTGGCGGTGCGCTGGCGCGGGGCGCCTGCGAACTCCCGCTACCCAGCGGCACACGGTGGCCCGTGGGGATGGCGGCCGGCGGGGGAGGCGGCGGCGGGCGCAGATGCGCAGCCGCACCAGTGGCGACGGAGCCACCCGCTTCGGCGATCAATGCCTCTAGCGAGCGTGGCATGCGCTTCTCGGCGAGGCAGGCCACCAGCTCCTTGACGAACGGCTCGACGCGCGGACCACACCGCTTGCGCACCAGCGTGATATTGCTGGTTTCGAGGGTGGGATGCTCGTAATCGGCGCGCGTGAACAACAGCCATTCATCCTCGCTGGCGCCCAGCTCGGCATATAGACGCGGCTCGATCGAGAGCGCCAGCAGCGAGAGATAGATCACCAGCGCCGAGAAGCGGTCCATCAGCTTGTCGAACGGGCGATTGGCGGGGTCGGGCGTGGGCAGCGGACGGAAGAAGGACGGATGCTGGAACGGCTCGTGGCCGCACTCAGTTTGCGGGCGGCCGTCGAGCGCCGGAATCCAGACATTGTCGTAGTCAATCAGCCGCAGCAACGGCTGCAGGCCCTCCAGCTGCACCAGCACATTGGTGAGGTCCAGATCGCCGTGCGCCATCGGCGCGCGCTCCAGCTCGTACACCAGGCGTCGCCACGCCTCTGCCAGCGCCGCCATCATCTGGGCATTGCCGCGATGCTCGAAGATGAAGCCGCCCAGGCGCATCGCATCCGTCACCCAGGCTGACTTGACAACTGGCCGCCAGCGGCCCGAGACGTAGATACCTTCGGCGACGAAGTTCGTGGGCAGCAGCGCGGGCAACTGGGCGCGCCGCTCCGCGATAAACTGGGCGATCTTCTGGTAGCGTTCGGCGATGTCGGGCGGGGGATCGCTGTGCATGGCGATATTCGAGCAGAAGCAGCGTACCTGCCAGCCGCCGATACGATAGACGGAGACGTAGAGTCCGGCCCCACCGAACCGGCGCGGGTCGGTGCCCATCACGGTGGCAAGCTGGCCGCGCGTCAGGTCTGGGTCGCGCATCGTCTGCTGCCAGCTCATGATGGCGCGATCGTACTCCGCACGGGTGGGCCAGGCGGGCCGCCAGTCTGCCATAGTCGCCGCTCTCTCACATAGTCTTGGTCTTGGGGAATGCGCGCCGAAGGTGTGGAACTGGACCTATCGCCTGGATGGAGGGTCGCGCGTGGCTTATCTATTGGATCGTGATGACGGCCAGCACGACATCGTCCTCCTCCATACGTCCGGCCCGCATCTCGCCGCGCACCAGGCGCTCAAACTCCACGGGATCGCTCATCGTCAGGACGCGATGCCACTCCTCGACGGCGCCGGCGCTCGGCTCCGCACCGGGCGGGGGATCTTCGGCCAGCGCCTGCGTCAGCAGCCAGCGGGCAATTGCGTCGCTTGCCAGCACCACCCGATCGCCGGGATGCGCCTCCAGCTTCTCCCAGCGCACCCACTGATACATCACCGGAATGAGCGACGGGTCGGAGCGCGTTAGCAGCGTGGGCGGCGTGACGCCGAAATCGTCGGGGTGGCGCAATGGGAATGCGCTGCCGAGACGCCAACCGTTGCGCGCCGGACGGAAGAGCAGGCATTCCGAATCACCGATGGCCGCCGCGATGACGTGTACAGACGCCTCCGACCCAGGGCTAGCACGCGCGACGGCGCAGCCGACAAGCGTGGTCTGCGCGCCGGTCTCCTCCACCCTGCGGCTCCAGTCTTCCGGCGTCAGGCCCTGCATCTCGCGCAGACGATTGACCGCCGGCACCCACGTCTCGTGCATCCACGCGCGCCAACTCGCACCTGCTGCGTCGAGCCAGGCGGTAAACTCAGCCTGATTGGCGAACGGCTTCTCTTGCGAGACGAAGGCCCGCGCGACGATGCGGGCCCAGGGAGCCGACATGAAGCTATTACTCACGCCATCGGTGACGGCAAAGATGCCGCGTTGCGGATCGGCGGCGAAGCTATCCTGGCAGAGCTGGAGCGGGTCTTTGGCTAGCTGGAACACGCGCGCACCTGGGCCGGGATCTTCGAGCTTGAAGAGCGGATCGTCCAAGAACGGTGAGGCGCCCGCAGACGCGGCCGCCCGCACCCCGGCGGGGTGGACGGCATCATCAGGGTACAGCGGACTCACCGCCGGCAGCACGAACGGCGCAGGGGTCGCGGCGCCAGGATAGAGTGGTGGCAGCGCGGAAAGCTCCTCCGGCGTGGACGCATGAGCAGGCGGCGGCGAGATAGGAGCCGGGGGCGAGACGGGGACAAAGAGAGGCGGGGAGTTGGGGGCGAGGACAGGGGCAGGGGCAGGGGCAGGGGCAGGGGCCATGATGTTGATCACGGCGTCCGGCGTACGGCCGGCTCCGGCCGCCCGCAACGGAGCAACCGCCGATGGCGGCGCCTCCGGCTCAAAGGCCAGCCAGAGCAGGAATACAGCGCTGCCCGCGGCGCCGGCGGCCAGCGTGATCAGCGTGTGGAGCGACATAGGCGGCGCTGGCACCCGCCACAGACTGAGCAAGGCGCAGGCGAGGCTGCCCCAGGCAACCAGTAAGCCGAGCCGCTTGAGCCACACCTGCGCGCTTCGCCTGCGGCGATCGCGGGCGACTGCAGCAGCCTTGGCGCTCATGCATCCTCCTCCTCTCGCCCTCACGTGCCCTCACGTGCCATGCCGATACCGTGCCCAACGGTCCCCGCTCATTCGTAAACGCCCATCGTGCCCTTGGTGCCCCACTTGAGGAACTCCGCAAGCACCTGGGCGTTGGCATTGTAAACGAACGTGCGCGCGCCCGGCAGGACGGGGATACCGTGCGTCACCACCGCCGCCTTCTCGCGCAGCGACTCAGGCATCACGCTGCTCATCTCGAGCATCGCCGCCGCCGTCGGGTGCAGTGCGGCCACCTCCTCGGGTGTGGAGGGGAAGACGCACGGCTGGCGCTTGTCTTTGGTGATGTGGCAGGTGAAGATCAGGTTGGCCCCTTGCAGTGTGCCCTGGCTCTTGATTGCATTGGCTACGGTGATGGGGTCGCCTTCGCCGTTGTGCTCGGCGTCGGTGATGTTGACGATCACCGGCGGGAAGCCATCCTGGCGCGGCATCTGATCCGGCTCCAGCGGCGGCGTCGGGCGCGCGGGATCGAGCCAGCGCGCGATCACGCGCTGCGCCGTCAGCAGCGCCTGCGCCATCTGGGTCCGCCCTTCGGCGCGCGGCGTGTCAATCCAATACGGCCGCGCCCGGCGCACGGCCTGATACGAGTTGGTCTGCGTGTCGTACTCATAGCGCACGACCTCTTCGGTGCCGCGCGTGTGCTCGGTGAGGAACTGGATATCGAGTGGATCGCCGCTGGTGGTGAGCAGCGGGTAAACCGAGTCGTTGTAGCCGAAGATCGTGAGGTACAGCAGCTTCTTCGTGCGCCCGGAGTCGTCGGTGGCGGCCTCGTGGCCGACGGTATAGATCAGCTCATTGATGGCGGAGGTCGCGTAGTCAGCCTTGGTGAGGTCTTCACCTTCGACCTTCTCGCTCATCGAGCCTGACTGATCGAGCAGGATCACGAACAGACCAGGATATTGCCGGCTCAGGCGGCGCGTGTACGGGGCCTGGACGTACATCCGAGGACAGCTCCAATCAAGTTGGATAGAGGGATGAGAGATAGTGCCCGCGACGACCCGCCTGGCGGGCACTAGAGCGCTGGCGCGACATCCACGAAGCGCGAGAAGATGAACGCGATCACGGCGGTCACCGCGAAGGCGAGCAGCGTGGTCGCGGGAAAGATCGCCAGCACATCGCCCACGCCCGGCTGCATGGGCAGCAGCGGCGACTCGTGGTTGACGAAGGCACACAGCGCGTTGCCGGTGACGACGCCGAGGATACCACCGATGCTGCACAGAATCAACGACTCACCAAGCAGCTCGACGATCACCTCCTCGCGATGCTGACCCTGCTGCATGCTGATACCGATGGCGCGGCGCCGCTGGCTCGTATTGACCCACGTGACGAGGCCAACCAGCGCAGCGGTGAAGCCAATCGCCAGCTTGGTGAGCAGATCGCGCGTGGTGCTCAGAACGGCCTGGATGTCGTCCAGATTGACGCCCGCGCGGCGCAGTGATTGCGACTCATCAGGACTATTGGTCTGCAACAGCTCGTTGATCTTGTGTTCGATGCCGTTGCTGGCGGCGATGATCGCGATGGCAATGGCGATGCCGACCAGTACGGCGATCACGATCGAAAGCGAGCGCCAGGGCTGATCGCGGATGTTGCGCCAGACGCGATACCACCAGTACGAGACGGCGCCCGAGCCGCTGCGCGCGGCGCGCTGTTTGGGCACGGTGCGAGGTGGCTGACGGCGTCCAGTAGCCGGAAGGGGTAGCAACGGCGGCTGCTTGGGAGACATAGATGGAGTGTACCTCGCAAAGTGGGGGACCCGGTAAGAGAGGAAAGACGCGTCGGGGAGCGGAGGCAAAGGCCAGCGGTCAGGGCGTGGCCTGCGGCCGGCCACGAACAACCGGCGCGTAGCGCTGGTCGCTTCTGATCTGGCCGCGGTCGAGCTCGACGACACGATGAAAGCGATTGCGCAGGTTGGGCTGATGGGCGACGATCACGACGGTAAAGCCGTCCTCGGCCAGCTCCTGAAACAAGTCCACGATATCCATGCGGGTCTCTTCGTCGAGCGCTGGCAGGATCTCGTCGGCGAGACAGATCGGCCGCTCGGCGGCGTACGCCTTGCCGATGGCGACGCGCGCCTTCTCGCCGCCAGAAAGCAGCTTGACGCGGGTGTAGAACCGCTCGGGCGGGAGCTTGGCGCGGGCCAGCCCATATTCGGCGCGACGTGTGCCCTCGGCGAAGTCCACGCCTTCGTAGTCAAAGAGCAACCGCCGAATGATCTCGACCGGCGGCTGATCCACCAGCCCGAGGTCGCCCTGTGGGATATAGGTGATGCCGCCGCCGCGCAGGTCGTCGCGCTGGTGATCTGGCAGGCTGTTGATGTGGCGATCAAGCGTCCACAGGTCGCCGGCGGGCGGGCGGGTCTCCAGCGCCAGCAGCTTGATGAGCGTAGACTTGCCGGAGCCGCTGGGACCGCCGATGTAGGTTAGCTCGCCGGGGAACAGCTCCAGCCAGGGAATCGAGAGCGTGAACGGCGGGTTGCCGCCAAAGGTCTGAGTGAGGCCGCGCACGACGAGCGTGGGTCGCACAGACGGCGGGCGTGTGTAGGGCGCCGGCTGGGCGGGGCGCTCTGGCCGCGTGTACGCGTAGAGCCGTGAGGCGGCTAGAGCCGCTGGCGATGCTGGCGATGGGTGAGCCGTACTCGCCGGTGGCCCGCTGGAGGGTGCGACCTGTGGCGGCCGCGGCGGGGGCTGGGCCAGCCCTGCCGCTGGTGACATTCCGGGCGTTTGACGGAGTGCCGGGGGCAGGGCAGGCACGGGCGGCGGCGGCGGCGCGGCCTGGCGCAGCACCCGCGGGGGAACGCTGGAGGGTGGCGCGGGCGTGGCAGCGCGGGCAAGTGTGGTGGGCGGCATAGGTCCAGAGGTGCGGACCGGACGCGGCATCGGCGGGACGCCAGCGGGGCCCTGGGCCATGGGCGGTGTGCCAGCCGAAGGGCCAGGAGTCGCCGCTGCACCGGGATTGCCAGGCGCGGCGGATGGTCCTGTGGTCGGGGACTTTGCAGCACGAGGCGGCGCGAGAGTGGCGGGAGGCGTGGCCGGCGTGGTTGGCGGGGGAGTGGCGACGCGGATCGGCCGCGGAGTCGTGCGCACCGGTCGCGCAGGTGGCTGTGCACCTGGCTGGCCAGCACTGGGATCTGTGGACATGCAGCCTCACTCGGTCGTGCGCCCCGCGAGCAGCAGGCCAGCGATCTGGCAAGGGCGCGGCATATCGCTGGCTGGCAGCAGTATAGCATACAACGTTATAGTGGGAGTGGTGGGATGAGTACGAGCTACGGCATCGGATGCCGGTAGCCGGCCGAGTAACGCCCCGTCGCGAAGTATTCGAGCTGGCGCTCGATGTCGGTCAGCAGGCCGCTCGCGCCAATGCGAAAGAGATCCGACTTCAGCCACGCATTGCCAAGCTCTTCTTTCATCAAGATCAGCCAGTCGAGCGCCTGTTTGGCGGTGCGGATGCCGCCGGCCGGCTTGAAGCCCACGGCGTAGCCGGTGGCCTCGAAATATTCGCGGATCGTCCGCACCATCACCAGGCTAACCGGCAGCGTGGCGTTGACACTCTCCTTGCCGGTCGAGGTCTTGATGAAATCGGCCCCGGCCATCATCGCCACCCAGCTCGCTCGCGCCACATTGCGCAGCGTGCCCAGCTCACCGGTTGCCAGGATCGCCTTCATGTGGGCAGGACCACACGCCTCGCGGAACGCGCGCACCTCATCGTAGAGCGCCTGCCAGTCGCCGGTGAGCACGTGCGCGCGTGAGATGACGATGTCAATCTCGCGGGCGCCGGCGGCCACGGAGGCGCGAATCTCTTCGATCTTCTGCGGCAGGGGGTTCTGCGCGGCGGGGAAGCCGGTCGAGACCGCCGCCACCGGAATGCCGCTGCCGGCCAGCGCCTCGACGGCGACCGGCACGAGATTGTGATAGACGCAGACCGCGCCGACCTGAATTGGCAGCTCCGCCGCCCCCAGCTGTGCCAGCAGATCGGCACGCAGCGGGTGGATCGCCTTCGCGCAGAGACGGCGCACGTTGCCCGGCGTGTCGTCGCCAGCGAGGGTGGTGAGGTCTATGTCGGTGATCGCGCGCAGCAGCCACGCCGCCTGCCACTGCTGCTTGACGGTGCGCCGCGTGGGGATGGTCGCCGCACGACGCTCGATGGCACTGCGATTGGCGGTCGTCTCCGCGACCCGCGCGAGATCCAGCGGCAGGCCAGGATTGCGCGCGCGGCCAGCCGTCGTCTCCGCGCGTGGTTCGAGCAGTGTCGCCATCGTCGTCCTCCACTTGCTGGCACGAGCGCCGTGGGTATGGAGCGCTCGGCATCCCATATAGAGTATGACGATGCGCGGCCGGCATCAAGCACATATCATCCGCCGGCCAATCAGCCCAGCGGCACGATCGGGTGGAGTCAGGCGCAATAACCCATTGATTCTACGCTGCAATCGGCGGAAGCTAGCTACCGGAAGGACCGGTCCTGTTTGCAGTGCCTTGTCATCAACGGAGGCTTCGGCTTCCAGGCCGTGATGCTGGTCGTCCCTGCTGGACGGGTGGCTGCCCTGGGGAGCTAGTGGGCAGCACAGCGAAAGGTGGCGCTCACGTGGTACTCGGCGTCCTGCTCCACCCACCTCAGCGTCTCGCACACCGCTCCGGCGGGGATGCCCGCGGCCTCGCAAGTTAGCTCAAGCAGGGCGCGCTGGTGGCCCTCACGCCAGAGCCGCATCGAGTGCGGCGCACCAGTCGAGCGCGCAGCCTTAGCATGGGCGTCGGCGCGGCGGCGGACCATGCTCGCCGGGATGCTCACATCGGCCACATCGAGTGTGGGCAGCATGTGAGTCGCTTCGGCAGCAGCGACCGCGCGCAGCCGTGGCGGCGTGAGCCGCGGGCCGCTCGACACTGGCCGCCGGCCAAAATGAACGGCATCCATGCGCGGCACATCTGGTATATCGAGCTCGCCGTACATCGCCACGTCTCTCCCTCCGCGCTGCCGGTGACACCGCTACCGACCGATGGGCAACAGACTCGCAAGTCGAGTGCCGAATTGCACGGTATGTCTCGAAATGCTCAAAGCGGGTGGGTGAACGGAGCGACGGAGAGCGGGCGGAGGCTTAGAGGCCGGCTGGCAGGATTCCGCTCAGGACGCGAGTGAGCCCGAGGGCGGCGTCCAGCGAGTAGGCACCGGGGCCGGCAAGGATCAGGGTGATACAGACGACGATGATCAAGCCGTTGTATTCCCAGCCACCCTTGCCAATCCAGTAGCCGCGCGCTCCGGTAACCTTCCAGATTGCGACGAGCATCGAGCCAATGATGAGCAGCGCGCCGAGCGGTGTAAGAAGGCCGAGCGCCACCAGCAGCCCCCCGCCGAGCTCGCCGCCCCCGCCCAGTGCCGCGAACAACCAGCCCGGCCGCATCTCCATCCTGTCGCCGTAGTTGGCAGCGGTCGCGGCGAAGCCCGCCCCGCCGAACCAGCCGAAAAGCTTCTGCGCTCCATGGCCGACGAAGCTCAAACCCAGCGCGAGGCGCAGGATGAGCAGGGCAAGTGCGAGCATTGCGACACCTCACAATGCGGAGCGGGTCCGCCAGATGAACACGCCGCGCGACTGTGCGTGCCATGGGCGCTGGATGCGCTCCTCACCCTCAATGGCACAAAGTATACCATGCGGGCATTTGTCAGCCTGAGTCTTCCCTGCCGGCGCCGACTTCACAATGCCGTCACTCTAGGCCACGCCAGACACGCCGGAGAATCCTTCGACTCGCACCAGATCGCCGCGGCTCACGCCGAGCAGGCTAGCCGCGGAGCCATTGCGCACGGCGACCGCGAGATGGCCAGAGCTATCGCGCACGATGACCGGTGCACCCTCGGCACCGGCGGCGAAGGTGGCCGCGCGCTCGACGATACGCGCGTCCGCTATACACAGCACAACGCCCGGCGCGGCAAGCAGCGCGTCACCCAGCGCGCCAGCGAAATCAGTGATGAGATTGCCGAAGCGATCCACATGAACGACGTGGCCAACCCACTGCCCGCCCACGGTCTGCGGCGCGGGCATCGCCAGCCGCACCAGCGACTCCGGGGCGATGGCGCTGCCCAACTCGCCGAGGGCCACTCCGGCCGCGAGATGCGCGGCCACCGGGGCGAAGATATCGCGGCCGTGGAAGGTGGCACTCGGGTGCGGCAGGTGGAAGGCAGACCGATCCAACGTTACGGCCGCCTGGACAGATGTATCGGCGAGCACGTAGCTGAGCAGCCCGTTATCTGGTCCGACGAAATAGCGCTCGTCCGCCCGCACCGCGACGGCACGGCGCTGGCTGCCGACGCCGGGATCTACGACACACAGAAAGATCGTGCGGTCAGGAAAGTACGGCCAGGCGGTCCCCAGCACCCATGCTCCGGTGGCGATATCCTGTGGCGGAATGTCGTGCGTGAGATCCACCAGTGGCACGCCGGGGGCGATGCCGAGAATGACCCCGCGCATCACGCCGGGATAGCCATCGGCGGTGCCGAAGTCGGTCAGCAGGGCAACCGGGGCAGGTGTCATACCGCTCGCTCCGCCCTAGCCAGCGAGCGTGCAATCAAAGCGCACGACACCCGCCTTCCGGTCGGTGATGGTGCGTCCGCACTCCAGCTTGACGTAGCCGCCGACCGGCACGGGGATGTCGCTCTGCCCGACGATGCGCGCCTCCGCGTGCACCTCTGGATGGTCGAGCCGGGCAATGGTGATCCTGGTGTAGGGTTGCTCGACCCCCCCGAAGACGGCGGTGAGACCGGGCTCCTTCGAGACGATGGTACCCTCGATGACCATCTGGCGCTCTGCTCCTCTCGCGTTGCCGGCCAGTACGAACTTGAGGGCGTGGCCAGCTCCCCTTCACCTGGGGTCTCGGTGGGCTGGCTGGTGCATGTCAACGTAACGCCGCCTGCGCGTGCAGGCCGTACAGCGGAGCAGCGGGGCTCGTTCAGCGCTGGTCCTCATAGGGTACCGTCCAGGGATTGTTGGCGGACATGCCTGGATCGGGCGCCTGCGAAGGCGGCGGACCGTACTGTGACGACTGGCCCGACTGGGGGTACCCTGACTGCGCTGCCGGCCCGTAGCCAGACGCATTCTGCGGATAGCCGCGCGGCGACTGAAGCGACGCCTGCCCGGCATCGCGCGAGCCGCGGCCCATGACCTCCAGCAACAAGTCGGCCGCCGTGCCGGTGGGCGCGGGCCAGATCGCCGCCCGGCCGAGCTGCGCATCGCGGATGGCGACGGCAAGACGGCGAATCTCCTCCTCGGTGCGTCGCAGCTGATACTCCGCCTGCCCGGATTTCTGCAGGCGCGAGAGCAGGTTGTTGAGCGACGCGGCGATCTGCCACAGAACGTTGTCCTGGTTGAGCGGCGCGCGCGCGCTGAAGTCGCCATTGGCCACGCGCACATGCGTCTCTAGAATCTGCTGAATGCCGTAATCGAGCTGACGCTTCTGCTCAACGATGGCGTGCTCTATAGCTGCGATCTCTTCGGCGCGGTCGGCTCTTCTGATCGCATCGTCGGTGCCGCGCACCCACAGGTACGCCACAGTAGCAACGACAATCAACAGAGCGATCGGGCGCGTGACGAGCGAAGCAGCGCCGTACGTCGCAATGGCGTCAGTGATATCGGCGGCGTGCGGCTGGAGCGCAAGATCGGCGACGATGACGCCGACGCAGCCCACGGCGACTACAAAGGTTGCCGCGCGCGGCAAAATCGAGGCGGCGATGACGACCGCCACCGCAAAGAGATCATAGGCCGGCAAATAAATGAGACTTAGCTCGCCTTTCGGCACGCCCACCAGCGCGCCGACGACCGCGAATACGATGAGCAATACCAGAAGCGCACCGGCTGCCGTCACATAACCAGCGCGATTGAGGATGGCAGCGAGTAGTGAGCCACCGGCCACGACCCCGACGGCCGCTAGAGTGGCAGGCGCATGGAGACCTGACGGCGCCAGCACAACCGCGATGGTCAGCAGCGCCAAGATAATCCAAGCTGTGAGCCGGCTGCGCCGCGCCATCTCGCGCTCTTGAATGCTGCGCAGCTGCTGATTCCACCCACTGCTTACAAGACGAAGCCACCAATTGGGACGGCGCGGCCGATCCTGAGCAGTGGGCGCCGGCGCAGCCGGTCGTGACCCGTAGGGATTAGGGTAGCTCGACATAGCAGCTAATGGCGTGTGTGCTCAGTGTCCCTGCCACCACAGCGCAACGTCGCATAGCGGCCAGAGCATCGAGCACGCACTCCCCTTCCTTTCGTCCTGGCTACTGGCACGGTCACTCGCACCAAACTGCCCAACCACCCTCTCCACTGGTCGGACTGTGCTGTGCCCCGCACCGTACTACGGCGCAACGCTCATCGGCATGGCACGCCTTCTACTTGCCATGCGCTTCATCCACACTAAACGGATTGCTTATCCAGACAGTACTCCCATCATCTGAATCTACCACGTAACGCGGTCGGCGCGCGGGGCCACGACCCCGCCATTGCCGGAGCTTCGTGATCACATCGGCCGTATTCGGCTGTGCCAGGATCGAGTCTAGTTCGGCGAACTGGACCGCTTCCTGAGCGAGATCTACTGTCGCCAGTGCATAGGGCCAGAAGCGGCCTGAGGCATGAGAGTGACCCGTCCACAATAGCCTGCCATCAGGCAGCCGCCCGCTCAGATTGTCAGCGAGGATCGGGGCCTGCGGCGCATACGCCATGGGCACATGGAGGTTGTAGAGCAGACGGCGGGCCTCGGGCGCAATACATCCCACGATTGCCTCGATCATGTGGCTGTGATCGGTCAACGCGCCCATCGAAGCTAAGATCGTCTCGGCTGGCGCCGCTTCGACGGCCGGAGAGTAGGCCAACTCCTGATTGCGCACCAGGCGCGAGAGCTCACGCACGCTGGCGATTGGCAGCCAGCGTATGCCCGGGTGCTGGCCGTAGAGATCGAGTCCATATTCAGTCTCGACAGGGAAGAGCGGGCGCTCAAGGTCGCCCATGAGTGCGGTGTAGGGTTCTGGCGCCGGCCCCAGATCTGGAGTAAGCGTCATTGGCGACTGCATGCATAGATAGCAGAGGAAGCGACCCTCGCTATCGCCTACCGCCACATGCAGATCGCGCCCGGCAACGGCATCCATGGCTGGATCACCATCGAGCGCCAGCTCTTGGACCAGAGCCTCGTCATACATGCCCGCGAGCGTGTACTGCCGGAGCCGATAGGCAGAGATCACCGCGCGCTCGGCAGGCGTCAGGGCGTCGTCGCGTGCGACGATGACGACCAGCCCCGTACCCGGCCGTGTGTGCGCAGAGTAATATGATCGCCGGCCTTCGACGCGCGGCGCAACGAAGAGCTCGGTGGCCTCGTGCTGGTGAGGCATTATGAGCGCGCTGAGAGGCGGCACATCTGGCTCTGGCGCACGAGGCTCTGGCGCATGAGGCTCTGGCGCACGCACAGCCGCACTCACCGCCAGCAATGTCTCGTTCTCCATCCAGTTCTCATCCTCATGCTCGCGCGTCGTCACCGCGCTGGCGAATGGGGCGATTGCTGCACTTGTGTCGCACAGAATCACCTCGGGCGCCCTTCGCACGGGTTGACCCGCCACCAACGCGACACACGCCCGTACAGTGATAGCGGCCGTGACGTGCGCTGTCACGCCCAGTTGTGGATCGCATGGCCATGTCTCAGGCGTGCGACACTTGTATACCGGCAGCAACGCCTCTAGCTCAGCAGGCAGCTCGTTGCCCAGGCTCTCCAGCACGCGCATGATCAGACGAGTCGCGGCTTCAGGCGAGTTGGCTACGGTCCGCGCCCTCACTGCCTGCAGATCAACCGGCCTCCCGGCTTCCTCCAGCATGCGTTCGGCGTCGGCCTGCGCATCTTTTGCCTGCCCGGACTCGATCCCGATGAAGTCGTCCAACGTCTGGGAGTCCTGGTCGAAAACCAGCAGCGCCCCAGCCCAGCCAAGGTTGAGGGGGAACAGGACCGTCTTGCCATGCTGATGTGCAACGCGGTTGAGATCCAGGAACGCGGGACTGTCGAGGTCGATGGTGTTGATGATCAGGTCGGCCCGTGGCACCAGATCCGAGAAATCGGCAGAGCTCACGAAGCGCGGCACCACCTCGATGCGCGCCTCTGGGAGCAGGCTGGCGAGTGTTGCCCCGATCGCCTGTGCCTTGTTCATGCCGATCTGCCCTCGATCAAACGCCTGGCGATTGAGATTGTGCTCCTCCACGGTATCGCCATCGCAGAGCACAAACCGCTGAAAGCCAGTCTGCGCTGCGGCGAGTGCGACCATGCTGCCAAGTCCGCTGCCAACGCAGAGTACGGTCGTCTGGGCCAGTTGCTCCTGCACCTCCGGTGTGATGAACGCCCAGTTACGCGAGTACAGTTGGGTATGCGTGGCCGCTGGCCGCAGCAACGTCGGTTTGCCAACTGCGGCGCGAGGGTGATAACGACCAGATTCATTCCTTGCCAAGCCGAAATGGCCACGTAGCAATTCCATCGGGTGCATGTCCTCCAAGAATTCCTGCTCGCCAGCGGACTACCCACGAAAACTATCGAAGCGGCATCGGTGCCCAGGTCACCGTGGCTGGCAACGCTGCCGTGACTGCGCAACTCAACGAAGTGCGCAGTACTCGGCCCTCCTTGGGCCTCCCTTCCGTCGACACAGGCAATGGGCTTGAAGCGCCGGCTCGCCGATTGTTGGAGATGGGCATCCCATATCTCCGCTGCGCCCACACCTGTTTCCCTGAATAGCAGTCAGCGACCGCGGTCATCATAGCGAGCGCGCACAAGGCTGTCAACCATGCGATACGGCAGGTGCTACGCCCAGCGGGTGCCGTGCGCTCGGGGCGCGGCAGCAAGCCAACCCTGGCACGGCAGGGTGTACAATGCGACCGAGAAGGCGCATCGCGGGCTGTCACCTCAGGGTGATCAGGTCGCGGCGATGTGGGCATGACGGAGGGCGACGGTGGCAACACGGCAGGGCGAGCAAGCGGCACTGGGCCAGGCCGCGGAGCAATGGGAGCAGCCGCGCGCGGATGCCCCGCGCGTGTTGCGGGTGCGCTCAGCCTCTGGCGTGTGGCTGGCGCGCGCGCTTCCCCCTGTGCTGTTGCTGCTCTACATCGGCTTCTGGGCTGTGACGAGCCTGCAGAACATGAACGAGACGGATCTCGACGCCTTCTTCTTGCCTTCGGTCCAGATTGCGCTCGCGGGCCATCCCCTGCATATCTACCAGACGCGCTACTACACGATCTACCCGAACGCGAATGGTCCGCTCAGCATGCTACCGCTGACGCTGGTCGCCTGGGTGGCCGCACGGCTCGGCTGGCTTGGCGACGTGCACCTGCGTCGTATGCTCGTGGACGCGGTCTTCGCGGTGTTTCCTCTGCTGCTGGGCCGCGAGGCGCTGCTCGCGCTCGATCGGCTGCTGCCGGCGCGGCCGGCGGGTCTCTGGCGCTGGCTCGCGCTCGCCTGTTTCGTTTTGACGCCCGAGCTCTGGCACAGCGTGCTGCTTTACGGCCACATCGAGCAGCCGATTATGATCTGGCTCGTGCTGTGGGCCGTGCGTGCGCTCGGCGAGGGGCACGCGTGGCGCGGCGGGCTGCTGTTGGGGCTGGCGCTGCTTACGCGCACCACGGCCTTGCTCTACCTCCTGCCGCTGACGCTGACGCTGCTGCTGCGTGGCGAGCGTGCCGCGGCGGTGAAGACAGCGGCTGTGGCGGCGGGAACCGCGGTGCTCGGGCTGCTGCCCTTCTGGCTGGCAGATCCGCGCAACCTGACGTACTCGCTCGTCACGTTTCGCGGCGTGCTGCCGATTGGCGGCGGGTCGTTCTGGCTGCTGGCGTCCGGCACCCCGCTGGAGTCGTTCGCGCAGCGTGACGACGGCCTCGTGGTGGCGGTGGCGGCCTCCCTCGTGACGCTGCTCACGCTGCTACTGCGGCGCGACCTGAGCGTCCGCTCGCGTGATATGTACGCGCTGCTGGCGATCAGCGGGCTCTGCTTCCCGCTGCTGCTCAAGACGCTCTGGCCCTACTACTACCTCGACGTCTCGATCTTCCTCACGCTGTGGTGGCTGGGCGCCGCGCCGTCGCGGCGCACCTGGGACACGTGGCTGCACTGGCTGGCAGGAGCCACGGCGCCGCTCGCCGCGATCGGCATCGCCGAGCTGAGCGAGCTGGTCTACTCATCGGTGCTGAATCAAGCCTGGACAGTGCCGTGGAGCCTGGCCGTCGGGCTGGCGACCTTCGCGCTGCTGGCAGCGATCTGCGCGGTGCTCTGGCAGCGGCGCGCATCCACACCAGATGATGAGACAACCGGTGCAGCTGCGGGTCCGCTGGAGCGTGGCGCGACTGCGCTCGCCGTATAGGCCGTATAATGTATGTGATCAGCACCCGGCGCCCGCGAGGGAGGTCCCCGCGCGGCGTCCGCGCGCACAGCAAGGCGACTTATCCTATGGCAATGCGATTACCCGACGACCTCGTGCCCACCTCATACCTGCTCGATGAAGAGAACGCCCGCCTGATCATCTCCTGGTCAGACGGGCACGAAAGCCTGCACCCGTACGAGGCGCTGCGCCGCGGCTGCCCCTGCGCGTGGTGCGCGGGCGAAGGCGGACAGAAGGGCTCGGTGGACGCCATGACGCGCTTCACACCTGAGCAGCTCACGCTCTACGAGCTGGTGCCGGTCGGGCGCTATGGTCTCACGCCGGTCTGGGGAGACGGCCACCGTACCGGCATCTATACGTACGAGCGGCTGCGCGCCACCTGTGCATGCGACGAGTGCCGCGCCGCGCGCGGTTCTGCTAGAAATGAGTAGGCGATGAGCGCATCCTCTCTGGCTCGGCATCCGCACCGCTGGCTGGCGCGTATCCACGTCACCCTCAAGCCGGTGGTGCTCGACCCTCAAGGTGACGCCGTGCTGAGCGGACTGCACCACCTTGGATTCACAGGGGTCGAGGCGGTTCGCGTGGGCAAGTACATCGAGGTGACGCTGGAGGCGCACGACGAGCACGCCGCACAGGAGGATGTGCGGCTGATGTGCGAGCGCCTCTTGGCAAACCCAGTCATCGAGAGGTATGATTTTACCGTCGAGCGTGCGCCGCTCTCCGTCGTCGTCTGAGCCAGTATTGACGCGCGAAGCACCGCCCACGCGAGACGAATGAAGACCTTCGGGGCAGGGTGAGATTCCCGACCGGCGGTATGGCGCTTGAGTGTGCCGAGCCCGCGAGCCGCCCAGCGGTGGCAGATCCGGTGAGATGCCGGGGCCGACGGTAAAGTCCGGATGGAAGAAGGTCGCAACACGCCGCCTGCCCGCGTCCGCGGGTCTGCGCTGGTGTGTTCGCCTGCATGCCGCCCCAGGTCGGATGTCTCGGCTGGGGCGGCTTTTGGTTCTCCGGGCCACGCGCCGCCTCGCTGGATACTTCCGAAGGAGGCTCGCGCTTGGCTACCCGTTCTATCTCGCCGCCCTCCGCACCGCCGCGCGGGCCGACCGCCCGCGCACCTGCCCGCGCACCTACCAACGCCATCACATCCCTTACCGCCGCTGGGAAGCGACGCGCGCGCAGACGGCACCCCGTGCGCTGGCTCGCGCCGCTCGTGCTGGGCGCACTGGTGCTCGCGCTGTGGCAGCTCGTCGTGTCGGTCGGACTGGTCAATCCTTTCCTGCTGCCGCTGCCAGGTGATGTCCTGCGCGCGTTCAGGGAGTCGCTGACCGAAGGTCTCTTCCTGAGCTACACAGCCACCACACTGGCCGAAAGCGTCGTCGGGTGCGCCTTGGCGGCGCTAGTCGCGCTGCCGCTGGGCTACATGCTCGTCCGCAGCCGGCTCATCGCCAGCGCCGTGCAGCCGTATCTCGCGGCCAGCCAGGCGATGCCAGCGATTGCCATCGCGCCGCTGATCGCGCTATGGCTGGGCTATGGGCTCTCGCCGGTGATCGCGCTCTGCGCGCTGATCGTCTTCTTCCCCCTCACCATCAGCACCGCGCTCGGCCTGCGCATGCTCGACCCTGACGTGCTCGACGCGGCGCGCGTGGACGGCGCGGGATTCCGCGCGCTGCTGTGGCATGTCGAGCTGCCACTGGCGCTGCCCAGCATCCTCGCCGGCCTGCGCACCAGTCTCACGCTCTCGATCACCGGCGCGGTGGTCGGTGAGTTCGTCGTCGCCGGCAACGGCCTGGGCGAGCTGCTGCTGATCCAGCGCCAGTCCAGCGATTCGGCTGGCGTCTTTGCCACCTTGCTCATGCTCGGCCTGCTGGCCGCCGCGCTCTACGGCGCCGTGCGGCTCTGCGAGCGCCGCTACTCATACGCGGAGGCACACTGAAGCCGCATGTCATCCCTACAACAGAACACTCAACCGCGCAGCCGCGCCGTGGCGCGACCACTGCTGCCGCTGCTCTTGCTCGCCGTCGCGGTGCTGGGCACGCTGGCCGCCTGCGGCGGCACAACCGGATCCGCCCAAGCGCCCCACCGCCTCACCCTCGGCCTGACCTACATTCCTGACGTGCAGTTCGCGCCCTTCTACGTTGCCCAGTCGCTTGGCTACTATCGCGATGCTGGGCTGGACGTGACGCTGCGCCACCATGGCTTCACCGAAGGCGAGTTCGACGCGCTGGTGGCCGGCCACGAGGACGCCATCTTCGCCGGCGGCGACGAGACGCTCCAGGCCCGCAGTCGTGGCATCCCCATCACCTACATCGGCGAGGTCTACACGTCGTACCCCGTCACGCTTATCGTTCCGGCCGACTCGGCCATCCATAGCGCGGCCGACCTGCGCGGCCACTCGATCGGCGTCCCCGGCTTCTACGGCGCGACCTACATCGGCCTGCTGGCGATCCTGCAATCGGCAGGGCTGAGCAAGAGCGACGTCACCATGCAGGCTATCGGCTTCACACAGGTGGCGGCGCTGCTCGGCCACAAGGTGGACGCCGTGATGGGCTACGTCAACAACGAGCCGATCCAGCTCCAGAAGGCCGGGCTGGCGATCCGCACGATCCCCGTCACTTTCCCGCTGGTCTCGAACGGCCTGGCGGCACTGAACAGCGAGCTGACCGCGCACCCAGACGATATGCGCGCGTTGGTCAAGGCCACGCTGCGGGGCGTGGAGTACACGCTAGCCCATCCCGATCAGGCGCTGGAGATCTCGAAGTCGTTCGTGCCCGGCCTGAGCGATCCCACTAAGGCGGCGGCCGCCAAGGCCGAGCTGACCGCTACGCTGCCGCTGTGGCAGACACCAGCCAGCGGCACGCCCGGCCGCATTGACCCCACCGTGTGGCGCCAGATGGCCAGCTTCCTGCAGGCACAGGGACAACTCGGCGGTGCGGTCAATGCCGACCAAGCCTTCAGCAACGACTATCTTCCAGCCTGAGGCTCAGCGCGGCGTGGCGATGGTGAAGTTCGTGAAGACAACTTCCAGGTGATCGTCACCCTCCACGCCGCAGTACCCACTCGAAAACGTCGAATCGTCAGCCTGCCCAACCTGTGTGCCGTTGACGAAGAAGAGGAAGTGGGTGCTGCTGGCCGTCACCGAGAGCGTGTTGGTCGCGTTCAGGCCGCGCTTGATCGCCGAATGCGCGACGAACGGCACGATCTCGGTGTAGGTGCCATTGACCACCTTGCCGAACGCCCACTTGCCGTTGCCGTCTATATCGAACTCGTAGAAATTGCCCTGGCTGCCGCGACGGAGCACCAGGCCGTAGAAGTAGTGGACATCTCCTGCTACCTGTTTGACCTGCACCGAGACCGTGCTATCGGTGAAGTTCCCAGCCGGGGCATAGCAGATGTAGCCGTCTTTGACGTGGTAGCCATCGCTCTGGAACGAGCAGTGGCTGTCGTCGGCCCAGCCGTTGGCGTTTGAGAGCAGCGAATCCTGGAAGACGACGTTGAGCCCGGCGGTGGCTGTGGCGGCAGCGGCGGAAGTGGCGGTCGCTCCGACCGGTGGTCCCTGTGGTGTGGGAGAAGCGGCGCCAATGCGCAGCAGCAGCACAGTACCGATCACGGCGATCACTAGCACGACGACCAGCGCCACAATGCCCACGATCAGGCCTATGTTGGTCTTGCGCGCTGGCGGCTGCATCATGCCAGGCTGCGGATAGAAGGGTACACTGCCCGGCGCTGGCTGCCCATATGCCGGCATCATCGGCACGCTGCCCGGCGCCGGCTGACCGTACATTGGATAGCTCGGCGCGGCAGGCTGACCGTACATTGGATAACTCGGCGCGGGATAACTCGGCGCGGCAGGCTGACCATAGCCATATTGCGAGTAGCCTGGCGCGGGCGGTTGGCCTTGAGCCGGAGCGGGGTAGGGATAGCCCGGCGGGTACGCGCCTGGCGTGGGCGGCGGGACAGGGGCGGATGCTGGCGGCTGACTCGCCTGCTCCGGAGCGGCATATGGCTGACGTGACTGTTCCGGCACGGCCGCCGGTGGCTGGCTCATCGCGGGGACGCCAAAGGACGGCTCAGGCGCGGAAGGCGCCGGTGCCGGCGCACTCTCCGGCGCGGGTGGCGCCGCGGGCGCTGGCTCGGCAGCAGGCGGCTCGGCGGCGGGTGGCTCGAAAGCAGAAGGCGTGACAGCGGGAGCCGCGGGCATCTCTGGCGTGCCAGCCATCCCACCCGCGGTGCTCGGCGGCGTCTCGGCCAGCAGGGGCGGCACAGCAGGCACGGCAAATGCCTCGCCGCCGCTCTCCATGCTCACGGCGGACGCCTCTGCCGGAGCGGCCGGCGCGACGCTGCCCTCGGTCCAGGTGCTCGTGGCGACCTCGGGCACCAGATCGGCTGGGAAGCTGCCCGCCTCCGGCCCGCTCATTGGCGCGGCCTGTGCCGAATCGCTTGTCGGGGGCATAGCGGCTGCGAACGCCGCGGGCGACGCAGGCGCATCTGCGGGCGGCGCGGCTGGTGCGGCTGGTATGGGCAAGCCACAGCTCGGGCAGAGGCCGTGTTGGCCATCGCCGAGCGAGCGGCCGCAATATGGGCAGTGCATGACGATCCCTTCTCTCTGGTGCGCTCCGCCGGGCGCTGTGTATCGCGTCTGGTAGGCTCGGCGCAATCCCCGCTGCGTCCCCCTGCCTTATGGGGCTCCATGCCCCGGCGAACGCCGCCGGGCGCCAGTATACACGAGCAGGCCATGCTTGACCAGACGTGCGCCGCTCGATCCGACCCATAGGCCACTTCGTGCTACATTTCCGTGAATCGCCCGTCATACTGCAATGAGGAACCATCACGCCAGGAGAAGCGAGCCGAGGTTCTTCCCAGGGACCGTGAGGGTTCGATGCCAGACGACGCCTCTCTCCCGCGTGACGAAGCGGGCTATCTCATTCTGGACGCCGACTGGCTCATCCTGGCCGCTGATGAGTCGAGTGGGATCGCCCCAGACGCCGCACTCGACACGTTGGCGGGCGCCTCCGTACGCGCCGTGATCGGCTCCGACGCGCTCGAAGACTTACGCCGCGAGGGCGCCGCTACCTTCACTCTCGATAATGTCGAGTGGCTGCTCACCGTCAACTCTTTCGATCTGCCGGGCGGCATCGTACGGGTTGTGCGGGCGCAAGAGATCCAGGCGACCATCGAGCACGTCGTCTCGCTGCTCGTCCATGAGGTGCGCAATCCGCTCTCGGCGATGCGCGCGCTGGTTCAGGGCCTGGAGGAAGTGGCCGGCGACCAGCGCGAGAGCACGGCCTACATCACGCGCCTGACCGACGAGATAGATCGGCTGAGCCGCCTGCTGATCTCGATGGCGCACGTCGCGCGGCTGCGTGCCCGGCCGCCAGAGCTGCTGGCACCGGTGCGCGTGCTCGAGCGGGTCGCCGCCACATTCCAGCCTGAGCTCGCCCGCCGTGGCATGCAGATACAGGTCAGCGCGACTCCGCGTGTCGGCCCGGTTCTGGCGGATCCCGATCAGGTACAGCAATTGCTCGTTAATCTTGTCACCAACGCCGCCGACGCCATGCCGCATGGGGGGATGATCACGCTGCGCGCACGGCTCGATCCACGTGGGCGGACGGTGTTGGCGGTGGAGGACACGGGAATCGGGATGACGCCGGAGGAGATCGAGCGCGCACTGCGCCCGCGCCACAGCTCGAAGCCGGGCGGCATGGGCCTGGGCTTGACCGTCGTGCGAGGCATCGTGCGGCAGCTCGCCGCGCGCATGCGTGTCACCAGCAGCCCCGGCAAGGGCACCAGTGTCGCGATCACTTTCCCCGTGCCCACGGCGAGCGCGCCAGTGGCGGCGCCCCCCGCGACGGAGTATACTGGAGACTGAGGCGTGTGTGTCCGGCCGGCGAAGGGTCGCGCATGGTGCTGCGTCTCATCAGCAGCGAGCAGGAGCAGCAGCATGGCCCAGAACCGCGAGCGCGCGCCAGCGAAATCCGCCACCAGCGCATCTACACCTGAGAAGCCGGGCACGCCCGCAACGGAGGCGCCCAAGCGCGGCTTCAGCCTCGCGCGCCTGCTCGCCCCGCGCCCGCCGCAGGGCCAGACCGGAGCCAACGGCCAGCCGGCGCGCCCGCGGTCGCAATTCAGCAAGATGCTCTTCGGCCTGCTGATTCTGATGTTGGCGGCGCAGGTCTTTCAGGTCGCGCTCTTCTACGCCGACGCCCAGCTGCACCTCAACCTCAGCCACTACATCGCCGGGACCGCCGGTGGCACCAAGCCCGGCGATGCCTTCCTATTCGGCGGCATGACCTGGTTCGCGCTGATCTATTTCGGCGCCATCATTGGCCTTTACTTCGTGCTCCTGCGCTTCAATATCCTGCCGAAGGACCCCTTCGGCACACGCGCCGCGGCCAACCGATCAGCTCAGAGCAGTGGATCCAGCGTTGGGTCTACGGCTCGGGCGGGTACCCGCTCGAACAATCCGCCGCCGCTGCCCTCTGGCGTCAATCCCAATTCGGACCGCACGCGGGCGGCTCGCCGCGAAGCCCAGCGCCGCGCGACGGTCGTCGCGCCCCCACCGCAGAAGGCCAGTCTCCTCGCACGGATGAAGGTCCCTGCCGCGCTCTCTGCGGCCATCGGGAGAACCTCCACGAAGACGGCAAGCAACGTCAACGCCAAGACGGCGAGCAACGTCTCCACCAAGACAGCCAACGGGTCGGTCGCCAAGACCTCCACTACCTCAGCACGCAAGGCGAATGGCAACAGCTCGGCGGGCGCGCCCTCGGCCGACGCGATGTACGAGCGCGTGCGATCGGAACAGCGTCTGCGCAAGCGCCGAGCGGCCAAGCGCTAACGGAGGTCAGGGCATGCTCGAAAGTCTGCACATCGGCGTAGACGTCTACGGCAACGACGGGCAACGTCTCGGCACGTTGCAGCGGGTGGTGATTGACACCCAGGACCACCGCGTCGAGGCCATCGTGGTCGAGGAAGGGTTGATCGAGTCGGGCAATGCGCTCGCGCCCGGCGGCTGGGACAAGCCACGCGGCCGGCTGGTTCCAGCCAGCATGATCGCCACGTCGGACGACCGGCGTGTGATGGTGGCGTGTGACGAGAAGACGTTCGAGACATTGCCGCTCTTCGAGCAGGAGCATGCGCTGCCGCTGGCGGAGGAGGCCACGCTGGGGCATCCGCGCTTCCACGTCGGGGAGTTGATTCGCTATATCTCCTCGGCGGCGGGGCTGGGCGGCGCGCCCTATCTGCCGCCAGAGTCCATCACTTTTGCCAAGTCGCCAGAGGACGCCGAGATCGCCGAAGAGACGCCGGTGTGGCGCAAGGAGCCGCACGAAGAGGTGGGTGAGGTCGAGCGAGTGCTGTTCGATGATGCTTCCGACCGGGTGGCGGCGCTGGTCATGCGGCGCAAAGGGCTGCGCGGCGAGCGTGTCCGGCTGCCGATCTCTTGCATCGCCGACATCCAGGACGGCGTGGTGCACGTCACCCTGACCGACGACGAGCTCGATGCGCTCGAGCCCTACACGCCGGAGGATTGACACTCCCCACGGCTAAAGCCGGAGGATTCTCAGGCTACGTATGCGGTATCCCGCTGCGCTAGGACCGCCCGCAGGCCAACGGGGACGGGGCGGCGGGTCAGTCGGCTGGCTTTTCGTGCGTGCCGCTGGCCACCTCGCTGGCAAATTGGGCAATCTCGCGTAGGTGTGTCATGCGCCAGACGAGCCGCACCAGCGCGCCGACGATCCCCGCCAGCACCACAATGGTCAAGACGAAGAACAGGTCCACGCCCTGCGGCAGGTGGTGCTGGACCACGAAGTAGGCGCCGGACGAGATCACGGCCGCGAGGATCGCCATCACCAAACAGCCCTGCACGAGAGCCGTGATGAGCTCGCCAATGTAATGCCCTATCGAACGCACGGTGGACCTCCTGTCGCAAAGGGAACGCCGGATGCCACTGTGTGGCATCTTAGGATGCCTCGCATTACGTGTCAATCAGTCGCCGCGTAGCTGCCAGGCCACCGTGGCTGATATAATGCGGTACTGTCGCCCTAGCCCGCCACAGTGTGTCCGCGGGCGGATCGGGCAGATATCGCAGCGACCGCTGCGCATGGAGGACACCAACAGGATGGGCAAGCTCCTCGACAAGCTGCGTCAGATCAGCCAGGTTTCTGGCACGGGAATAGGGTTCCTGGGCGCGCGCCAGGCAGCCCAGAAGCCGCGACCGGCGGCGATCTTCGTCACGCTGAGCTCCTCGGACGCCGCCGCAGCGGAAGCTGTGAGCAAGGCCGGCGCGGATGGCGTCATCGTCACTGACTGGCGCTCAGGGGCCGACGCCGCTCGTCTCAAGGCATCACTGGGCGATGGCGTGAGTGCGCCGGTCTGGGGCGTCGAGATCACCGGCGCGTCGGCGTCAGCGGCCGAGGCGCTAAAGGAGGCACGCGACGCAGGCGTGGCTTTCGTGGTGATTGGGCAGTCGGTGCCGGCGTCTGCGCTGCTCGCGGCGCGCAAGCTTGACGGCCTGGACATCGTGATTGGCTTCGAGCCGCCCGCCGACGACCTGGGCCTGGTATTGATCCGCGCCGAGAATCTGCTGCCGGCGACGGCGGCGCTGCTGCGCACGTCATTCAGCGCCGCGGACCTCTCGACGATGAGCGTCAGCGGCTTCGCTCGCATGCGGCTGCTCTTCGAGTCACTGCGTTTTCCGGTGCTTGCGCCGGTGGCCGAGCCGCCCGACGAGTCCCAGGTGCAGTTGTTGGTGCGACTGGGTGCGCATGGCATCGTGCTGCCGGGGATGGACGTGGATGGCGCGGCACTCGCCAGCCAGGTGCGCAGCCTGAAAGAGGCGCTGGAGCAGACGCCAGCCAACGACGACGACCGGCCGGGCGTAGCCATCGGTGGGCTGATGGAGACCCGCCCAGCAGTCGGCCCTGAGCCGGGACGGCAGCCTGGCGAGCCACCCCACGAGCCGGGCGAGGAGTAGGCGGCAGCGGCCCTTCGCGCGGCTGCGCTCTCTCTCGTTGCGCCTCTCGCGGCATGCACCGTGCACGCTCAGCGGCCCGCATATGCCACCAATGGTGCATGGGTCCTGTGCCACCTAGGCGAGTATGCTACACTCGCACGGAGAGCGCCCGTAGGCAGCATCTGGCTCACAGCCGGGAGGCCGCGCCTGACGGGGCGCTGGGCACCTCGGTGGGCGGTGTCGAGCTGGAGGGCTGAAGCTGATGGGCAATTCGGGCTGGGAAGACGACTCGTGGCGGCGCAGCCGCGCGCCACGCGAGGGCCGAGCCGGTGATCCCGGGCGAGCCGGCGGTGGCCGTAGCGTACGCGGCGCCACGCGTGGCTGGGATGATCCAGGTGGCTCGCGCGGATCGAGCGGTGCGGGGCGTCGCAACGGACGCGAGCCGGCAGACGCCGCTGGGTACGAGCGGTCGAGCAGCCGGCGGCCCCGCGAGGAGTACGGTGCAGCGCCCTCCCGCTCACCGCGTGGAGGTCGCGATGATCTGATGGATCCGGCATCCCGCGGCCGTGTGCGGCCGGCGGGGCCTCCGGGCGCCTCCTCTGGCCGCAACCGGGCGCCTGGCCGCGGAGCTACGTGGGACGACGGCAGCGGGATGCGCCCGCGCCGCCCGCCAGCCGGCGACCCGCGTTATGCACGCGATCCTCGCCTGGCCGCCCGAGCAGGCATGGGCGACGCACGCGGGACGCGCCGGCCCGCAGACGACGAGGACGACGAGGAGGAGGAGACAGGCCTGACATTCGGCAAGGCGGTCCTCATCGTGCTGATGATGCTGGCCATTGGCGGCGGCGCCGGCTTTGCCTACTTCAAGGCCACGACTCCCAAAGTGCAGGCGCCCAATAACGATACGGGCACGCCCGCTGCCACCTCCACGACATCGCCCGCCTCTCCTACCGCGCCCGGCGCGACCGCTACGCCCAAGGCGCTGGTGCCGGCTCCCAGCGGGCAGGCCGAGGCATACGTTATTGTGAGCGGCGCGGCATCGTAGCGCCGACTCCGGCCACCAGCCCTGGTCTCAGCGCTGCCCACTCCGGCCGGGGATCGAGTGGGCGTGCCGCGCAGACGGAACGGCAGGGCGAGAGAGAGCGGAAGGCAGCATGACGGCACCAAACACACAGACACTCGAAGAGCGCCTCAAAGCGGACGTGAAAGACGCCATGCGCGCCAAGGATCAGGTGCGCGTGGATACGCTGCGCCTGGCGCTCAACGCCTTCCATCTCGAAGACGTGGCCCGCACCGACAAAGGTCACAAGCTCTTCCGCCAGCCGCTCAGCGAGGCCGACCGCCTGGCAATCCTCGAAAAGCAAGTTAAACAGCGTGAGGAGGCCGCGGAGATCTATCGCACGGCAGGGCGAGCCGAGGCGGCTGCCAAGGAACAGCGCGAGGCCGAGCTGCTCTCTGGGTACCTGCCGGCTCCTCTGACCGACGAGGAGCTACGCGCGCTGGTGGCGGCGATCGTCACGCGTGAGGGCAAGGAATTCCGCAAGGTGATGCCGCTGGCCGCCAAAGAGACGAAAGGCCGCGCGGAGGGCAAGCGTGTGCAGGAAATCGTGCGCGAGCTGACCGCATAGCGCGAGCACACGGCCGAGCGCCGCTCTCAGCGCCGGAAACGTTGGCAGTGGTCCTAGGACCCCTTGCACAGCGGCAGGGGTCCCCTGCATACTGGCGGCGAGCCGGCTGGACCGGCAGCACCGACGACGTGAAAGCGAGCGCCGAAACGATGTCCGAACGCCGGTACGGTCAAACCGGGCCCGGTCTGGTGGAGTACGCCCTCATCGTCGCGCTGGTGGCCGCCGTGGTCATCGGCACGCTGATCCTGCTCGGCCCGCAGTTGACATCTATCTTCCAGGATCTGACCAACGCCCTCTCGCTCTAGCGACAGCGGCGAGAGGGCGCAGCACACCCAGCGGCGATATCTCTTACTCAGCTTCAGCCGCTTCCGGCGCTTCCTGTTCCGCGGCCGGTTGCTCAGGCGCCTCGGCCTGCTCGGCAGCGGTCGCGGCCTCCTCGATGAGGGTGAGCTTGGACGGCTCGATCTTGATCACTGGCTCGGCGGCATCGGTCAGGACGGTGACACCGGGCGGCACCGCAAGATCGCCGACGTGACGCGCCGATTTCAGCTCTTCGAGGCCGGAAATATCCAGCTCCAGAGCGTCCGGCAGATCCATTGGACGCGCTTCGACCTCCACGGCATCTAACAGGTGGAGCATCACCGAGCCGCCGATCTTCATCGCCGGGGCTTCGCCGACCAGGCGGACGGGGACGCGCGCCTTGATCGGCTGATTCAGGTTGACCTGCAAGAAGTCAACGTGCTGGATGGCATTGGTGGCTGGCTGATGCTGCACATGAGCGACGACGACGTTCTCCTGGCCGTCGGCGCCGCCAAGAACGAGCCGCAAGACGGCAGTGCGTGTGTGGGTGGCAAGGAAGCGCTCGATATCGTGGCCGTTGATCTGGATGGAAAGCGACGGCCGCCCCGGACCGTACACATGGGCGGGGACGATGCCCTGACGGCGCAGGCGCTTGACCGCCTTGCCCGTGATCTCGCGCCTCTCGGCGGTGAAGGCGACTTGATCTGGCATGGAACATACCTTTCGCGTTAGGGTGCCTGGCAGATGGTTCGCACGGGGCCGCTAGTGGCATGATACGCTGCCCATGCGCACCGCTGAGCGGGCGGCTGCGGAAAGCAGCAGCAAGATGCGCGCCGATGCGTGGGGATGCTACGATGGAAGTCAACACGACTGGGGTCGCAGCCCGCGTGCTGGACCAGTGACGAGATGAGTTCCTAGCAGCCGATGAACAGGGGTACCACTATGCGGTTCGAGTCGGTCAACCCGGCGACTGGCGAGGTGCTGGAGACCTTTGAGGCGTTCTCCACATCGCAGATTGAAGCCGCGCTGGATCAGGCGCGCAGCGCCTTCCGCGACTGGCGGCGCAGGTCGTTCGCCGAGCGTGGCGACGCGCTGCGCAAGGTGGCCGCGTATCTGCGAGCGCACAAGGCTCCGCTGGCGCGCTTCGCCACGCTGGAGATGGGCAAGCCGATCGGCGAGGCGGAGGCGGAGATCGAAAAATGCGCCTGGAACTGTGAGTTCTACGCCGAGCGCGCCGAGGCGATGCTGGCGGACGAGCCGGTGACGACCAGCGCGACGCAGAGCTACGTCTCGTATCTGCCACTCGGTCCAGTGCTGGCGGTGATGCCCTGGAACTATCCCTTCTGGCAGGTGCTCCGCTTCGCGGCGCCCGCGCTGATGGCTGGCAATGTGGCGCTGCTGAAGCACGCCTCGAACGTCTCGCGCTGCGCGCTGGAGATCGAGCGTGTGTTCCGCGAGTGCGGGCTGCCTGACGGCGTCTTCCAGACATTGCTGGTGCCGGGCAGCGAGGTGGATCGTATCATCGGCGACCGGCGCATCGCGGCGGTGACGCTCACCGGCAGCGATCCGGCCGGCCAGGCCGTGGGCGGCGCCGCGGGGCGCGCACTCAAGACCTCCGTGCTGGAGCTTGGCGGCTCGGATGCGTTCATTGTGCTGGAGGACGCCGACCTGGACGCCGCGGCCAAGATCGGCGTGCGGGCGCGTTTCCAGAACACGGGACAGAGCTGCATCGCCGCCAAGCGCTTCATCGTGGTGGAGGAGGTGGCGCAGGCCTTCGTAGAGCGCTTCGTGGCCGAGGCGGCGGCGCTGCGAGTGGGCGATCCACTCGACCCGGCGACGCAGATCGGCCCGGTAGCGCGCGCGGATCTGCGCGATGCACTGCACGACCAGGTGCAGCGCTCGGTGGCGGAGGGCGCGCAGGTGGCGCTGGGCGGCTACGCGCTGGATGGTCCCGGCGCCTTCTATCAGCCGACGGTGCTGACGGGCGTGACGCCTGCCATGCCAGCCTTCCACGAGGAGACGTTTGGGCCGGTCGCCGCGGTGACGAGCGCCCGCGACGAGCGAGAGGCGATTGCGCTGGCCAATGACTCGCAGTTTGGGCTGGGCGGCAATCTCTGGACCGGCGATGTGGAGCGCGGAAAACGGCTCGCGCGAGAGATCGAGTCGGGCGGCGTCTTCATCAACGGCATGACGGCCTCTGATCCGCGACTGCCCTTCGGCGGTGTCAAGCGCAGCGGCTACGGGCGTGAGCTCTCGGTCTTCGGCATCCGCGAGTTCGTCAACGTCCAGACCGTCTGGATTGGTCCAGTGCGGTGACGTTCGGCGCCGCTGCGCAGGGCGCCTGCCATATCAGGCGCCTTTGCGGCCACGGCGCAGGCGCTCGACATGCACCAGCAGCACGGAGACATCCGCCGGAGTGACGCCCGGAATGCGGGCGGCCTGGCCGACGGTGCGCGGCTGCACGCGCGCAAGCTGCTGGCGAGCCTCGCTCCGCAGTCCGGGCAAAGCGGCATAGTCGAGGCTGGCGGGCAGCACATGATCTTCCAGGCGGCGGGCTTTGGCGGCTCGCTGCTGCTCCTTGGCGATGTAGCCGGCGTACTTGATGCGCAGCTCGACCTCGACGGCTGTAGCATCGTCTAGCGCGGGCAACCCGCCATCGGCCGGTTCAGCCGCCGCGACGCCAGCGACACCCTCCATGCGCGCGGCAGCCGTGGAATAGCCGTCCAGCAGCGCAGCGACCTGGGCGTAGGCTACGTCTGGCCGGCGTAGCAGCTCGGCTGCGCTTAGCCGCTGGCCGAGAGGCGCGAGGCCGAGCGTCGTGGCCCGCTCGTTCAGCGCACGCGACGGCGTGAGAGTGCGCACGGTGAGGGCGTCTACAACGGCATCGGTCAGCTCGGCGCGCTCGCGGATGCGTGCGTAGCGCTCGTCATCCAGCAGGCCCAGATGATAGGCGTGATGAGCCAGGCGCAGGTCGGCGTTGTCGTGGCGCAGCAGCAGCCGGTGCTCGGCGCGCGAGGTGTGCAGGCGATACGGCTCCGTTGGCGGCTGGGTAATCAGGTCATCAATCAGGACGCCGATATAGGCCTCGTCGCGGCGCAGGATGAAGGGCGGCTCGCCGCGCGCAGCCAGCGCCGCGTTGATGCCCGCGACGATGCCCTGCGCCGCGGCCTCCTCGTAGCCGGAGGTACCGTTGATCTGGCCGGCGAGGAATAGCCCCGCGACGGGCTTGGTCTCCAGCGAGTGCTGCATCTGGTCGGACGGCACGTAGTCGTATTCCACGGCATAGCCCACGCGCATCAGCTCTACGCGCTCCAGTGCGGGAATACTGCGCAGCATCGCAATCTGGACGTCTTCTGGAAGGCTGGTGTTCATACCCTGCACGTACACCTCGCCGGTGCGCCAGCCCTCCGGCTCCAGAAAGACCTGGTGCGCCTCCTTCTCGGCGAAGCGTACCACCTTATCTTCGATGGAAGGGCAGTAGCGCGGGCCAATGCCCTCGATGATGCCGTTGTAGAGCGGCGAGCGGTCGAGGTTGGCGCGGATGACCTCATGCGTGGCTTGCGTCGTATGGACAAGGTAGCAGGGGAGCTGAGGGCGCCAGGCGGTCGCCAGGCCGTCGGGGATGGGGTAGACGGGATTCGGCCGGCCGGTCGGCAACAGGACATCCTCGCGCGCGGCGGGATCGCTGGAGAAGGAGAGCGGGGTGGGGCTGCCGGGTTGCGGGGTGGTGCGCGAGAAGTCAATCGTGCGCGCATCCACGCGTGGCGGCGTGCCGGTCTTGAAGCGGCGCACCGTCAGACCCAGCGCGCGCAGGGTGTCGGAGATGCCCAGGGCCGGCGCCTCGCCCGCGCGCCCGCCGGAGGAGGTCTGGTCGCCCACGACGAGTCGGCCGTTGATGAACGTGCCGGTGGTCAGAATGACGCTTGGCGCAAGGTAACGCGCGCCACCGGTCGTCACGACACCTTGCGCGCGGGTCCGGCCGTCCGGACCGCTCTCGGAGAGCAGCCGCGCGACGGTGGCCTGCTTGAGATCGAGGCCGGGCTGGGCTTCGAGCGCGAACTTCATGCCGAGACGGTAGGCCTGCTTGTCGCACTGCGCGCGCAGCGCCTGAACGGCAGGGCCTTTGCCAGTGTTGAGCAGGCGGATCTGGATGAAGGTGCGGTCGGTGTTGCGTGCCATCTCGCCGCCGAGGGCGTCAATCTCACGGACCAGGTGGCCCTTGGCGGGACCGCCGATGCTCGGATTGCAGGGCATCAGCGCCACGCTGTCCAGATTCATGGTCAGCAACAGCGTGCGGCGGCCCATACGGGCGGCGGCGAGTGCTGCCTCACAACCGGCATGGCCGGCGCCGACGACGATCACCTCGAAGGTATCTTCGATGGGCGGCTCAGATGTGATGGGGGAGGGTTCAGGCAACATGGCCGCAGTATGGCGCGCCGCCGAACGTGATGTCAAGCGGGCGGCGCATGCCTGGTCCCGGCGCGGCAGGAGGGACCCTCTGTGTAGAGGGTCCCCTTGTAACGATCAGTCGCAAACGCTCCTGATAGGCCTATTACTGGACCGTCACGTCAATCACCATGCCACTGTGCACGGTGCAGATGACGTGATAGGTCCCCGGGGTCGTGAAGGTAATGTCCTTGCTATCGCCACCATTGAAGGTCACGCCCTCGCCGTACAGCTCAGAGGGGCCCTGGCCGCTGCCGGCCGCGCTGCACGTGTTGGTGCCGCCATTGCCGGTGCCGATGCAGACGATATGATAGCCGCCGCCGTTCACCGTGTTGTCGAAGTGGACGGGCTGGTTCGCCTTGACCGTGATGCTGTGAGTGGTGAAGTTGTTGGCATCCATCGAGATGGTCTGGCTGGTGCCACCGGTGGTGCCACCACCACCCCCCTGGGTCTTGCCGCAGCCGGCCACGGCGAACGCGCTGATGAGGAACAAGGTGATCGCGAGAGCCGCAAACTTCTTCATGACCGCTGGTGTCCTTTCGATCTGCCCCTGACGAGAACGTGCCGCCACGCGGCACAAGCGTAAGCGTAGATGTGAGAAATGAGCGAAGTTGCCGCGCGGCCTGGCCGGCCGGGCACACATTGCGGACTATAGCAGAGCGCGGGTGACACGGGCAATGCGGGAAGTACCCGATGCGCCGCATCAGGCATTCGCCGGATGGATACCGTACGAGGGACGCCTACCCGCACGCATCAGCTACCGCGCCGCACCTGCGGACGGCCGCCGTCAGGCCAGGCAGGACCGCATATCGCGTTCCATGGTCGGGGCGCGCAGAGGTAGCGGGGCGGTGGGCGGCAGACACCTGGCGGCAGATTGCTACGTGCGACACGACACGCGAGCATCAGGCGACCATATAGAATCGCGACCCGATGATGAGCGTGAGGTGTCCAGCCCGCGACTGCGGCCGGACAGCTTACGCTGAGTTGGCGAGACGGTAGCCCACGCCAGGGACGGTGAGGATGTAACACGGATGGGCGGGATCGGGCTCGAGCTTGCGCCGCAGACGGCGGATATACACCCATATGAAGCCAGTCTCGCGCCCGTACGCCGGACCCCACACCCGTTCGAGCAGCGCCTCGTGTGTGAGGACCATGTCGGCGTGGCGCACCAGCTCGCGCAGCAACCGAAACTCCGTGCGGCTCAAGTTGACCGCGCGGCCAGCGACAGATACGCGGTGATGGGCGATATCCACTTCGAGCTCATCACAACGGAAGACCGGCTCGGCGGCCTCAGGCGCGCGTGTGGCTGCCTGGCGGCGCAGCGCCACCTGCATGCGCGCGAGCAGCTCGTCGAGATGGAACGGGCGAGCAAGATAATCGGCGGCTCCGGCGGCGAGCAACTGCGCGCACTCCTGGGGATCGTGGCGGCGAGGCAGCAGGATGACGGGAGCTGGTGTGCGGTCGCGCAGCCGGCCGAGCCAGCCCGCGGGGTCGTCGCCAGGATCCGAGATGATGAGGTCAGGGTCTTCGGCATCTATCACGCGCACGGCCTCATCCGCCTCGCTGGCGACCAGCGGGCGATAGTGACGCACTTCCAGATTGGCCCGCAGGTACCGCAGCATGCGCACGTCGTGGTCGCAGAGCAGGACGACGGGCCGCGCGCCAGGCGTGCGCAGCGAGCTGGTGTCGGCCAAGTGGTCGGCATCGCCACCGTTGGCGACTTTGGCCGGCGAGCTGGCCAGCGGAATCAGCGGCCAGAAGACCAGCAATGCGCCGCCTGGATACTCGGCGTGCGGCTCGGCGCGCAGGCCGCCGCCATGGGCGGCGATGATGGCGTGCGCCAGGGCCAGGCCAGCAGGCAGAGCGAGAGAGTCAACCGTGTCAAGCGGTTCGAGCGGGCGCTGGTCAATCTCGTCAAGCTGGGCAGGAGTGAGCGACGCGCCAGGGTGGCCCACAGCGATCTGCACGTCGTCGGTGCGTGCCCGCAGCTCGACACGCACCGTACCGCCATCGGGCGAGAGGCGGACGGCCGACTCGATTAGCAGGTGCAGGGCATCGGCGGCCAACTGCTGGTCGGCAAGCACTGGGGGCAGCTCGCCCAGCAAGGCAAGCTCGAAAGAATGCGCGGGCGCCAGCGGCTTCCAGCGCGCCAGCAGACCCATCAGCGCGTCGCCCAGCTCGACGGACGTATGCGCAACCGATGTGCGCCCCGCGGCCAGCGCATGCAGCGCGGCGACACGCTCGAGCGCGAGACGCAGATCGGCGGCCGAGTCGGCCAGCGCGCGCATCGCGTGCTGCTGGTCGAGGCTATCGAAGCGGCGCCACGTGGCGAGCGCCTGGCCCGCGACCCGCTCCATCTGCGCGACCCGCCGCTGACAGGCGCCCAGCGCGGGAGCGAGCGCGGTGGTCATATCGGCGGTGGCCCTTGCCAGACCGTCGCTGCCGTGTGCGGCGCCTGGCACACGCTCGGCGGTCGTTGTCGCTGGCGGTGAAGTACCGGCGAAATCATCTGAATGTTGATGCGTCACCATGATAGGCTGCCTAACGAGTACCTGAACTGGTAGGCGGTTGTGACCAGTCCGTTATAGTATAGCGTGATCCTGTGCGGCGTGCGAAGCGGTCTTGCCGGCACGAGCGCCACGGATCGCGTTCAGGGACTTGTCAGGGCGCTGTCGGCCACTGCAAGGCGCACGTCAGGGCAAAGCACATCTGATCCGCTACAATCGAGGTGATTGGCTTCTTCTTCAGACGGCGAAAGGGTCTGCCACAAGCATGCAACGCGTGACGACAATCAGCGCGACAAGCTGGCGCACGACCGCGGGCGCGTACGTCAACCTCATGAAACCGCACGTGACGGTGCTGCTGCTGGGCACCACGCTGGCGGCGATGGTCGTGGCGGCGGGCGGGTTCCCACCCGTCGGGCTGGTGCTGGCAACGCTGATTGGCGGCGCCTGCGCGGCGGGCAGCGCCAATGCCATCAATTGCTACTGGGACCGCGACATAGACGCGCTGATGGCGCGCACGCGCAGCCGTGCGCTGCCCGCCGGCCGTGTCACGGAGACGCACGCGCTGGCCTTCGGTCTGGCGCTGGGGGCGGCGTCGTTCGTCATTCTGGCGCGCTTCGCCAATCTGCTGGCCGCCGTGCTGGCGGTCGCGGCGATCCTCTTCTATGTGGGGGTCTATACGATCTGGCTCAAGCGCAGCACGCCGCAGAACATCGTGATCGGTGGCGCGGCTGGAGCGGTGCCAGTGCTGGTGGGCTGGGCGGCGGTGACAGGCACGGTTGGGCTCACCGCGGTCTGGATGTTCATGGTGATCTTCCTATGGACGCCGCCGCACTTCTGGGCACTGTCGCTCGTCCTCAAGCAGGACTACACCCGGGCCGGCGTACCGATGCTGCCGGTGGTGATGGGCGAGCGCGAGACACACAAGCAGATTGCGCTCTACACCCTGCTGCTGCTGGCGGCGTCGCTGGTACTCTTCGCGACGCAGGCGATGGGCTACTTCTATCTGGCGGCGGCGACCCTGTTGGGCGCGGGACTGCTAGTGCTGGCCGTGGTGCTGGTGCGGCAGCGGACGCTGCGCCGCGCGCGGACGCTCTTCTGGTTCTCGAACTACTATCTGGCGCTGCTCTTCGCGGCGATGGTGATTGATCGCGTGCTGCGCTAGCTAGAGGCGAGAGAGGGCTGGCATGAAGCTGCGGCTGGTTTCACGGGTGCTGGTGCCGGTGTTGGTCGTCGTGATCGGCGGCCTGCTGCTCGTGTATCAGCATAACGCGGGGCACCAGTCTACGCCGCCACGCGCGACGGCGCTGGCGCTCAAAGGCGCCGACCTCGGCGCGACGCCGGCGCCCAACTTCACGCTGGCCGATTCCAGCGGGGCAACCGTCTCGCTGGCCAGCCTACGCGGGCATCCGGTGGTCCTGACATTTCTCTATACGCATTGTCCCGACCAGTGCCCGCTGACGGCGGAGAAGCTGCACGCGGCGGCACAGGCGCTGGGAACGCAGGGTGCGGCGCAGGTCCGCTGGGTAGTGGTGAGCGTGGACCCGGCCGGCGACACGCCCACCAGCGCGAACGCCTTCCTGGCGGCGCACCACCTCAATGGTACCGCGCAGTACCTGCTGGGGACGCAGGCGCAGCTCGCGCCAGTGTGGGATGCATACCACGTCGCGGTGCAGCCAGATGGCGACGCACAGGCGATGGTCAACGGCGTGAGCCATACGGTCGGGGTGTTCGTGCTCGATGCCCAGGGGCGCGAGCGCGCCTACCTCGACGGGACATTCGACCCAGCGGAGCTGGCCTACGATCTGCGGGCCCTGGGGGCTTCCTAACATAACCATGGCTAACGGAGTTCGGCATCGCTGGTGATGCCGAGTAGCAGAGGACGAGGACGCAGACCATGCGGTTTCATCCCAAGACACGGCGGTGGGCGGGAGTAGCACTGCTGGCGCTGATTGGCGCGGTGGTACTGAGCGCCTGCGACCTGGGACCCGAGAACGGGGCCAACACCATGCGCCCGGCGGGGCCCGTGGCGGCGAAAGAAAACGAGCTGTTCGCCATCATCATGATCGTCTCGACGATCGTCTTCGTGGTGGTGACGGCCTGGCTGCTCATCTCAATCTTCCGCTTCCGCGCGCGGCCTGGCTCGCCGGAGGCACGGCAGATCGCAGGTGACAACAGGATCGAGATCGGCTGGACAATTGTCCCTTCCATCATCCTCTTCGTTGTGCTCTTCTTCACGGTCTCCTACATGTTTGCGCTGGCCAGCCCGCCCACGCCGCCGACACTGAATGTGACGGCGATCGGGCATCAGTGGTGGTGGGAGTTCCACTATCCCGTGCAAACCGCCCAGGGCATCACCACTCAGATCGTGACCGCCGACGAGATGCATATCCCGGTCGGCGCCGTGGTCCACATCTCGCTGGTCTCAGACAACGTCATTCATAGCTTCTGGGTGCCTGAGCTGGGCGGCAAGACCGACGTCATCCCCGGCCACGACAATGCATTGTGGCTCAAGGCTGACCGCACCGGCATCTTCCGCGGTGAATGCGCGGAATACTGCGGCAATCAGCACGCGCATATGGACTATACTGTCCACGCTGACAGCGATGCCGACTTCCGCGCCTGGGTCGCCAACATGCAAACGCAGGCCGTGGCGCCCGCCACTGATGCCGCGACAGCCGGACAGAAGGTGTTCCTCAGCTCGGGCTGCGTCGCCTGCCACAACATTGACGGCGTGACGAAGCCGCATCCAGCCATCGGCCCGAACCTGACGCACTTCGGCAGCCGCAGCCTGATCGCGGGCGGCGTGCTCTCCAATACTCCCGATAATCTGACGCGCTGGATCCTGCACGCGCAGGACGTCAAGCCCGACAGTGACATGCCGAGCTTCGACGGCAGCCCTGGCAGCCAGGGAAACCTGACCCAAGAGCAGATCAACAACCTCGTGACGTATCTCGAAAGCTTGCAATAGCCGTCAGGCGGTGGCGCAGACCTGCCACACGATCCACGCAGGCCCACCGGAGGAGGACCCATGGCAGTCGGAACAGTTGCGACCCGCGGCCGGGCCGCACGCAAGCGCTGGAGCCAAACGGCGCTGGGGTCGTGGATTACCACCACCGACCACAAGAAGATCGGCATTCTCTATATCTACACCGGCGTCATCTACTTCTTCCTGGGCGGCATTGAGGCGTCGCTGATCCGCTTGCAGCTCGCCGTGCCCAACAACACGGTGCTGCGGCCCGACGTGTATGACCAGGTGTTCACCATGCACGGCACGACGATGATCTTCCTCTTCGTCATGCCGACGATGGCCGGCTTCGGCAACTTCCTGGTGCCGCTGATGATCGGCGCGCGCGACATGGCCTTCCCGCGGCTGAACGCGCTGGGCTACTGGCTGGTGTTCTTCGGCGGGCTGTCGCTGTACGCGAGCTTTATTTTCGGCGGCGCACCAAACGCTGGCTGGTTCAGCTACGCGCCGCTGACGAACTGCACGCCAGCGGCGCTCTCCGCGGGGCTGGGCTCGGCGACCTTCCAGCAGCAGGCGCAGGCGGCAGCCACCGCTGCGCTCAACGGTCAGTCCGGCTGCTTCGCGCCGGGTGCGAACACTGACTGGTGGATCATCGGCATCAACCTGCTGGGCATCGCCTCGATCCTGGGCTCGCTCAACTTCATCGTCACGATCCTGCGCCTGCGCGCACCCGGCATGACGATCAACCGCATGCCGCTCTTCGCCTGGATGACGATGATCACGTCGTTCCTGCTGGTCTTCGCGCTGCCGAGCTTGACGGTGGCAAGCATGCTGCTGCTCTTTGATCGGCACCTGGGCACGCACTTCTATCAGGCCACAGCGGGCGGCGATCCATTGCTGTGGCAGCACCTCTTCTGGTCGTTCGGCCATCCGGAGGTGTACGTGCTGATCTTACCGGCCTTCGGCATGATCTCGGAGATTCTGCCGGTCTTCTCGGGCAAGCCAATCTTCGGCTACACCTTCGTGGCGTGGTCAGGCGTGGCGATCGGGTTCTTGAGCTTCACTGTTTGGGCGCACCACATGTTCGCGGTGGGGCTGCCGACGGTGGCGCAGGCCTTCTTCGCGACCTCGACGACGATGATCGCGATTCCGACGGCGGTCAAGATCTTCAACTGGGTGGCGACCACCTGGCATGGCAAGCTGCGATTCGACACGCCGATGCTCTTCGGTGTCGGCTTCGTGGCGATGTTCCTGATTGGCGGGCTTAACGGCGCGGCGCTGGGCGTGGTGCCGTTCGACTACCAGATCACCGACACCTACTTTGTGGTGGCGCACATCCACTACGTGCTCTTCGCCGGAGCGGCGATGGCGATCTTCGGTGGGCTGTTCTACTGGTTCCCCAAGATGTCGGGCCGGCGGTTGGGCGAGACCCTGGGCAAGATCCAGTTCTGGCTGATGCTGATCGGGCTGAATCTGGCGTTCTTCCCGATGCACATTCTCGGCCTGCTGGGCATGCCGCGCCGCCAGTACACCTATCCGCCCAACCTCGGCTGGGACAACCTGAACCTGCTCGCCAGCATCGGTGTGGCCGTTCTGTTCGTGGCGATGCTGATCTTTATCATCAACTTCGCCAAGACCATCTTGTTCACGCCGGCCAACCAGCCGAACGACCCATGGGATGCCTTCACGCTAGAGTGGGCGACCAGCTCGCCGCCACCGACCGAGAACTTCAAGACGATCCCGGTGGTGCGCAGCCGGCGTCCGCTGTGGGACATCAAGCATCCCGACAAGGCAGACTGGCGCATAGCGGCGCATTAGGTGCGCGGGGGCGTGCGCAAGAGGCCCCTACGGCTCCAGCCGATGAGGGCGGGCAGGGGACTGGAGCGCACGCCACGCCATTCGAATCCGATGTCCACGCGACTGAATGTCTGATCGAGGAGGGCCGCACAGCATGCGCACGGATACCATCCCAGCGCGCGCGTCCATCCGGCGCGTGTACGGCACGCGGAGCCTGGTCGTCGCTGGCGCGACGACCCTCGGCTCGGCGGCGCTGCTGGTGCTGATGTTCATGCGCCTGCTGCAAGCCGGCGGCGCGGTGGCGACGGCGCCCACCTCGCCGGTAATCGGCCATCGTGCGCCTGACTTCACCATTACCAGCTGGAACGGGACGCCAGGGCAGCAGATTCACCTCGCGGCGTTTGCGGGTCGGCCGGTAGTCGTCAACTTCTGGGGATCGTGGTGCGCCGAGTGCGTGGAGGAGCAGCCGGTGGTCAACGCCGCCTGGCAGCACTACCAGGCGCAGGGAGTGCAGTTCATCGGCATTGCCTACAACGACATTGCTGACAACGGAACGGCCTACCTCAAGCAGTATGGGGTGACCTATCCAGCCGGGCCAGCGTCCAGCGACTCGGTGGCGGTAGACTACTCCGTGACCGGCGCGCCAGAGACGGTCTTCATCGGCCGCAACGGCGTGGTGGTGAACAAGATCATCGGGCCGCTCGACGACCGGACGCTCGACCGAGAGATCCAGGCCATCCTGAAGTCGGGAGGCTAGCCCATGAGCGCCGTAACGCAGATCGGCTGGGGAGCGGCCGCCATCGCGTTTGTCGCGGGGGTGGTGTCGTTCTTCTCGCCGTGCGTAGCGCCGCTGGTGCCAGGCTACATCGGCTATCTTTCCGGACACTCGACGGGGCTTGCGGCGGCCGGCAGCGGCGCCGCGGTTGCCATCGAGGGGCGCCCGCGGCAGGCATGGCGCGCCGCGCTCGGGCCGTGTCTGCTGTTCGTGGCCGGGTTCTCGCTGGCATTCGTGGCGCTGGGGGCTGGCGCAGCCAGCTTTGGGCGGCTCATCGCGGCTTACCGGCCAGTGCTTGAGACGCTGGCGGGCATCGTGATGCTGGCGATGGGTGCATTCCTGCTCGGCTGG
>DASUBU010000295.1:0-8246 GCA_035763125.1 Ktedonobacterales bacterium | reverse complement strand
TGCACCTGCCCCAGCCACAAGTTCCCGTGCAAGCACGGCCTTGCCCTGCTGCTGCTGGCGCTCGACCCCAAAGCCGTCCCAGAGGCAGAACCGCCGGAGTGGGTGGCCTCGTGGCTGGACAAGCGCGCCACGGCTGGTGAGGCGAAGCACGAGAAAGCCGCCAAGGCCGCCAGCGCGGCGCCAAGCAAAGACCAGGAGCGGCGCGCCGCCAAGCGCGAGGCGCTGGTGACCACCGGCCTCGATGCGCTAGACCTGTGGATGGGCGATCTCATCCGCAATGGGCTAGCGGCGGTCGAATCGCAGCCGGCGACATTCTGGGAGCGCGCGGCGGCGCAGCTTGTGGACGCCCAGGCGCCGGGATTCGCCTCGCGGGTGCGGGCGCTGGCCGAGATTCCCGGGTCGCGGCCCGACTGGCCTGAGCGGTTGCTCGGCCAGCTCGGCCGCCTGGCACTGTTGACCCACGCCTACCGCCGCAGCGTAGACCTCGCTCCGGACCTGCGCGAGGATGTGCGCGACCTGGCCGGCTGGCACCTGAAGGAAGAAGAGGTCGAGGCCCGCGGCGAGCACGTAAGCGATGATTGGCTGGCGCTGGGGCAGTACGTGCGGGACGAGGAGCGCGGGCGCACCCAGCGCACCTGGCTGCTCGGCACCCAGAGCGGCCGGCCCGCCCTGGTGCTCCAGTTCTCGTACATGAACGCGCCGTTCAAAGAGACGTTCGTGCCGGGCCTGCGCCAGCACGGCGAGGTGGCTTTCTGGCCGGGCGCCGCCGGGCTGCGGGCGCACTTCGTCTCGCGCTCCGCGCAGACGCAGGGTGTTGACGCGATACCAGGCGCGGCGAGCATCGAGGAGTTCCTGGCGGGGGTCGCGCGGACGCTGGGCCGCCAGCCCTGGCAGGAGCGCTTCCTCTGCACGCTGCGGAGTGCGGTGCCGATCTACGATCCAGCGGCCAAGCGCTGGCTTATTCGCGATGAGGCGGGCGCCGCACTGCCGCTGCGCGATGACGACCTCTGGGGCGACCATTGGCGGCTGCTCGCCATCTCGGGCGGCGCACCGGTGGAGTTCGCGGGCGAGTGGAACGGCGAGGGGCTCTTGCCGCTGGGCATCGTCGCGGGCCGGGCGTATTACCAGCTCGCGGGGGTGATGTGATGCGCGATCTGCTTACCACTGCGCTCGCCGGCACCGCGCAGACCAGCGCCACCCAGCCGCCCGCCACTGGCACCCCCGCCGATGCGCTGCTGGCCGCCCTTCCCGAAGGCGAGGCCGAGCGCCGGCTGCTGCTAGCGGCTGGCTCCGCCTCGGTCTATCACCAGTCCGGCTATGTGCCGATGACCATCGAACGCCTTCCCGCGCCCGCGCCTGAGGAGCATCTGCCCATCTGCACGCCGGGCGCGGCACTGCTGCTGCGCCAGCTCTTCGCGGGCCAGCAGTCCGAGCTGCTGCCCGAGGCGCTAGAGCGGCTCGCCCGCGCGGGGCTGCGCCTGCCGGCTGAGATGCTGCCGCTTGCGCTCAGCGTCCGCGACAAGCAGCAGCGAGTGGCGCTCGTGCCAGTCATTGGGAAGCGTGGACGCTGGCTCGCGCGGCTCAACTTCGCCTGGTCATGGGTAGAGGACGTTACCGCCGGGGAGGCGGCAGCAGCACCGGACGAGGCCGAGACGATCTGGCAGGAGGGCACGCCCGCCCAGCGCATCGCCGTGTTGCGGCGGATGCGCGCCACGACTTCGGACCGCGGGCGCGAGTGGGTCGCCGCGGTCTGGAAACAGGAGAAGGCCGACTTCCGCGTAGAGCTGCTGCACGCGCTGGAGTCGGGCCTGAGCCTCGACGACGAGGCATTTCTGGAGGCCGCGCGCGACGACCGCTCGTCCAACGTGCGGGCCGCGGCGGCCGAGCTGCTGATGAAGCAACCTGGCTCGGCGTACATCGCACGTATGACGGCCCGCGCCGACGCGATGCTGAATGTGGCCGGAGACAAGCTCAATGTGCAGCCGCCGAAGCAGTTGACGAAGGACGCCGTGCGCGACGGCATCGCCGAGAAGCCTCCCGCAGGCGGCGAGGCGCAGGCCACATGGCTCGTGGATATCGTCGGTCGGGTGCCGCCGAGCCACTGGCGCGAGCGCTTCGGCCTCAGCCCGGCTGAGCTGATCACCGCCGCCGCACAGTCGGCATGGCGCGTTCCGCTGCTGGAGGGCTGGACCTACGCCGCCGTCGCATTTGGCGAGCACGACTGGGCTCCGGCGCTGTGGGAAACCTGGAGCGGGCCGATAAAGAAGACCAGGGCGCGCGGCCCTCAGCGCGGTGACTACGACGAACTGCGCACTGCGGTGGCGCCGCTGCTGCCGCGCGAAGTAGCAGAGTCGCGAGCCCTGGCGGCCATCGAGACGACGCTGAATGGCAAGCCGCAGGAGCTGGAGGAGGTCCTTTCGCCACTCGCGCGGCCATGGAGTCTTGCGCTCAGCGAGGCGTACCTACGCGGGCTGGCGGCATTCTGCGGTCGGCTCGACGCCAAGTCCAAATCGCTGTGGCCCTACGACGACACGCTCGACATGGCGGCTCGCGCGCTTTCCCCAGAGTGCTTCGCCGCCGCGCTTGCCCCAATCAAGTTGCCCGAAGGCGCAAAACACTGGGCCATGACCTACTTCCGCCAGCAATTTGATGCATTCACCGACGTCATTCACCTTCGCCAGCGCATTGTGGAGGAGATTCCGCTATGAGTACCGCCAGGACCAACAGCAAAGCCACAATCACCGCTACCACCATTCAAGAGCCGGAACTGCCCGGCGCCATTCTGCGGCAACACGCCGAGCAGCAGTATGCCGAGGAGCTGGCCGAGCTGGCAAAAGCCGACGACCGCCAGCGCCCGCCGAACTGGAAGCTCTCGCCGTGGGCCGTCCGCATGTACCTGCTGGGCGGCACGCTGCCCAACGGTTTCGCCGTCTCGCCCAAATACATCGGCAACGCCCGGCTGATCGAGATTGCCATCGCCACGCTAGCCACCGACCGCGCGCTGCTGCTCTACGGCACGCCCGGCACCGCAAAATCGTGGGTCAGCGAGCATCTCGCCGCCGCCGTCGCCGGCGACTCGACGCTGCTAATTCAGGGCACCGCCGGCACCGACGAATCCGCACTACGCTACGGCTGGAACTACGCGCGGCTGCTGGTGGAGGGTCCATCGGTCGCCGCGCTGGTCGTCAGCCCGATGATGAATGCCATGCAGGATGGCAAGCTCGCGCGCATCGAAGAGCTGACGCGCATCTCCGCCGAGGTGCAGGACACGCTGATCACCATCCTCTCCGAAAAGACGCTACCTGTGCCGGAGCTGAACACCGAGGTGCAGGCGCGCAAGGGCTTCAACGTGATCGCCACCGCCAACAACCGCGACAAGGGCGTGAACGAGCTGTCCAGCGCGCTGCTGCGCCGCTTCAACACGGTCGTGCTGCCCACGCCGGCCTCGCTGGACGAAGAGGTGGATATCGTCGAGCGCCGCGTCGCCAGCCTGGGCCGCGCACTCGAGCTGCCCGCCGAGAAGCCCGCGCTCGAAGAGATTCGCCGCATCGTAACGATCTTCCGCGAGCTGCGCGACGGCGTCACTGAGGATGGCAAGACCAAGCTCAAGTCGCCCAGCGGCACACTCTCAACCGCTGAGGCGATCTCAGTCGTCACCAGCGGCCTGAGTATGGCGGCCTATTACGGCGACGGCCAGATCCACTCCGGCGACGTGGCCGCTGGGCTGACCGGCGCCATTGTCAAGGACCCGGTGCAGGATCGCGTCGTCTGGCTCGAATATTTGCAGACCGTCGTCAAAGACCGTGACGGCTGGAAAGACCTCTACCGGGCCTGCCACGAGGTGCTGTAGCCATGAGCGTCCATCTCTTCGGCGTGCGCCACCACGGCCCTGGCTGCGCCCGCGCGCTACGGTCCGCACTGGAGACGCTCAAGCCGGATATCCTGCTGGTGGAGGGGCCGCCCGACGCGCACGCGGCGGTGCCGCTGCTGGCAAGCAAGAAGATGCAGCCGCCGGTCGCGTTGCTGATCTACGTGCCCGACGCGCCACAGCGTGCCGTGTTCTATCCATTTACTACCTTCTCGCCGGAGTGGCAGGCGCTCTCGTACGCGCTGGCTCGTCGCATCCCCGCGCGCTTCATGGATCTGCCGCAGGAGATCCAGCTCGCCAGAGAGCCGGCAGTTGCCGAGGAAACCCCAGGCGGACCGGAGTCGCCCATAACGCCCGATCTGCCAGCCGCTGCCGACAGCGCCCGACCCCACGCCTCCGCGGCGGGCGAGTCGAATGAGGGCGCTACAGCGGCGGCGGTCGCCGCAGCTGAGCCTGCCGCACCGCCGCCCGATCCGATGGCGCTGCTGGCGCAGGCCGCCGGCTACGACGATCACGAGTTGTGGTGGGAGAGTGAGATCGAGCAGCGGCGCGATGCGACAGACCTGTTCGATGCGATCTTCGAGGCAATGGATGCCCTACGAGGCGACGCGACGCCGCGCGATGACGAAGAGGCTCAGCGCGAGGCCCACATGCGTACCGTCATCCGCGCCGCCGAGGCCGAAGGCTTCCAGCGCATCGCCATCGTATCGGGTGCGTGGCACTCGCCGGCACTCGCCCGCCGTGGCGATCCGCGGGCCGACGCCGCGATACTCAATGGCCTCAAATCGGTCAAGGTCGAGGCGACCTGGATTCCCTGGACCAACTCGCGGCTTTCGTATCGAAGTGGTTATGGCGCTGGGATCAGCTCGCCCGGCTGGTACGGACATCTGTGGGCCGCGCCAGACCGCGTGCCGATCCGGTGGGCCGCGCAGGCCGCGCAGCTCCTGCGCAGCGAGGGACTCGACGCTTCGTCGGCGAGCGTGATCGAGGCGGTGCGGCTGGGCGAGGCATTGGCCGCCATGCGCGGCCTGCCGATGCCAGGCATGGCCGAGATGCACGAGGCGATCCAGACGGTGCTCTGCCACGGCGGGACGTCGCCCATGACGCTGATTCGCGAGCGGCTCGAGATCGGCGAGGCGCTGGGCAGCGTGCCACCTGAGACGCCCGCCGTCCCGCTGCAGCGCGACCTCGACACACAGATCAAGCGCCTGCGACTGGAGCGAACAGCCGAGATCAAAGAGCGTAAGCTCGACCTGCGCAACGATACGGACCGCGCCCGCAGCCAGTTGTTCCATCGCCTGCGCCTGCTCGGTATCGAGTGGGCGAAGCCCTCCTACAGCGGCCACAGTGCGCTCGGCACCTTTCACGAGGATTGGCAGCTTAAGTGGGAGCCGGAGCTGGCCGTCGCGCTGATCGAAGCCAACGTATGGGGTAACACGGTCGCGCGCGCGAGCGCCGTCTACGCGCGCCACCTGGCCGACGAAGCGGACGAGCTGCCAGAGCTATCGGAGCTGCTGGATAGGGTGATCCTGGCGGAGCTGCCGGAGGCGACCGAGCATCTGCTGGCGCGGATTCAGGCGCGGGCCGCCGTCGCAGCCGACGTCCGCCATCTGATGGATGCCCTGCCGCCGCTGGCGACTGTGGCGCGTTATGGCAACGTGCGCGGCACCCAGGCTGAGCGCGTGACGCCGCTGATTGATGCGCTCTTTACACGTGCGTTGATCGGCCTGCCGGGTGCCTGCGCCTCGCTCGACGACGACGCCGCGGCTGAGATGACCGTCAGCATCGAGCACGTCCACGAGACCGTGGACCTGCTCAATCGCGATGACCAGCGCGCCGCCTGGATCGCGGCCCTACGCGGCCTCGTCACGCGCGATGCCATTCATGGGCTGGTGCGCGGGCGCGCGGCGCGGCTGCTGCTCGCTATGCGGGCGCTCGACGGGGATGAGCTGCGGCGGCTGGCGGGTCTGGCGCTCTCGCCGGCCGTCTCCGCCGACCAGGCCGCCGCCTGGATCGAGGGGGCGCTGCGCGGCGGCGGCCAGGCGCTGCTGCTTCAGGATGGCCTCTGGCGCGCGCTGGATGCCTGGCTGGCTGAGCTGTCGGCCGAGACCTTCGTCGCGCTGCTGCCGCTGCTGCGGCGGGCCTTCGCAGGCTTCTCCGCGCCGGAGCGCCGCTCGATGGGCGAGAAGGTCAGGCGGCTCGCAGACGCCGAAGACGCCAGCGCGTCGCCCGCCACACGTGGTGCACGCGAGCAATTGCCGCTCAACCACGAGCGCGCGACGGCGGTGCTGCCGGTGCTGGCGCAGATTCTGGGGGTGGACCATCATGCCGAATGAAACACCATCATCGAGCGAGCAAGAGCGCCTGAAGCGCTGGCGCCTGGTGTTGGGCGGCGCGGCGGAAGAGGGAATGGGAATGGGCGCCGGTAAGCTCGGTATGGGCCCCGCCGAGACGGGCATGGATGGCGTGCTTTCCGCGCTATATGACGAAGAGCGCTCGGCGGGCCTGGGCGGCTCGTCGCCGCGCGTCGCGCGCTGGCTCGGCAATATCCGCACCTACTTCCCCAGCACGGCCGTACGCGTGATGCAGCGCGACGCCCTGGAGCGCCTCAATTTGCGCCAGATGCTGCTGGAGCCAGAGATGTTGGAGTCCGTCGAGCCAGACGTGCACCTAGTCGCCAGTCTGCTCTCACTCAGCAAGGTCATGCCCGACAAGACCAAAGATACCGCCCGCCAGGTGGTGCGCAGGGTGGTGGACGAGCTGGAGCGCAAGCTCGCCGCCCCGCTATTGCAGGCGGTTCGCGGCAGCCTCAACCGAGCCGCGCGCACCAGCCGCCCGCGCCAGGGTGAGCTTGACTGGGACCGGACAATCCGCGTCAACCTCAAGAACTACCTGCCTGATCGCCACACTATCATCGCCGAAAAGCTGATCGGCTACGGCCACAAGCGTTCGTCGCTGCGCGACATCGTGCTCTGTGTGGACCAATCCGGCTCGATGGCCACTTCGGTGGTCTATTCGGGCATCTTAGGCGCGGTGCTCGCCACGCTGCGCGCCGTCAGCACGCAGATGATCGTCTTCGATACGGCAGTGGTGGACCTGACGGACGAGCTGCACGACCCGGTGGACCTGCTGTTTGGCACGCAGCTCGGCGGCGGCACCGACATCAATCGCGCCCTGGGTTACTGCCAGCAGGTCATCATGCGCCCCAACCAGACGATCCTGGTGCTCATCACCGACCTCTACGAAGGCGGCAACGAGCAGGAGATGCTGCGGCGCGCCGCCGAGCTAATTGGCAGCGGTGTGCAGATGATCTGCCTGACCGCACTCAGCGATCAGGGCTCACCCAGCTTCGACGCCGGAAATGCCGCCGCACTGGCTGGCATGGGCTGTGCGACATTCGCCTGCACGCCGGATCTCTTCCCCGACCTGATGGCCGCCGCCATCCAGCGGCGCGACCTGGGCCTGTGGGCTGCCCAAAACGACATTGTCGCCGCACGGCCAATAGAGAGCGCATCGTAGTCATACGACCGGCATCGCGCAGTTGAGGGGCTGCGCCACGCATGTGAGACCCAGGCGAAGGAATGGTCATCGTGGGTTTGTCTACAAAGCCGCTGGCCAGCATAGCGAGGGAGGCGTAGCACAGCGTGCGGTACTTCTGGGCTGCGAGACCACGCCGGCCGGTCCATTTCGGCACGGAAGTTGCTCTGCCATTGCTGGTACTCCAGGTGGCCTACAGGCCGTCTTGGCGCTTCACATCGCGCGCACACGGCGGATTGCTGCCGGTCAGCCTTTGCTGTAGCAATCGGGTTGGGCAACACGTCTACGCGCCAGTGGCCCCCAGTCGGCGCACGGAAGCGGCCGTCGTCCAACCATAGAAGGAGACCCATATGCACGCAGAAGAAGCCGAGCAACGGCCAGCCGCCGGCAACGCGCGCGCATACGTCTCTCGATCGCGCGCCGGAAGCCGCGCCAGGCACTCGGCCGCTCCTCGCGCCGCGCTGCACGACGGCGCAACCTCCGAGCATGTGGTGCAATTCTACGAGTCCGACGAGTTTCTCGTAGCGCGGCTCAGCCAGTTCGTCCAGGAAGGGCTGCAGGTCGCAGAGGCATGCGTGGTGATCGCCACACCCGCACACCTGGCACACCTTACACAGCGGCTGCAGGCCGCTGGCATGGATCCGCAGGCAGATAGCCTGCGAGATGTGTATGCAGCGGTGGAGACCGGTGCGGTGCTGCCGCGCATTATGAACGATGGCATGCCGGACGCTGACCGCTTTGCGCGGATCGTCGGCGGCATGATTGGGCAGGCGGCCGGCAGTGGACGAGGTGTGCGGGTATTTGGCGAGATGGTCGCCGAGCTGTGGGACGAGGGAAATCA
>DASUBU010000294.1:0-30552 GCA_035763125.1 Ktedonobacterales bacterium | reverse complement strand
CCTGACGGCCGGCTGGCGGCGATCTACCGCAAGATCCACCTCTTCGACGCGATGCCCGACGAGCGCGCCACGCCCTATCGCGAGTCGGCGACCACGGCGTCCGGCGACGCCATCGTGACCGCCGAGATGGAAGGGCTGCGGCTGGGGCTGGCGACCTGCTACGACCTGCGCTTCCCGGAGCTCTTCCGCGCGCTGGCACTGGCCGGGGCGGAGATCTTCCTGCTGCCGTCGGCCTTCACTGCCGAGACGGGGCGTCACCACTGGGAGCCGCTGGTGCGTGCGCGCGCCATCGAGAACGGCTGCTTCGTGGTGGCTCCCGGCCAGACCGGCGCGCACCCACCGCAGCGGCAGTGCTGGGGCCACAGCCTGATCGTGGATCCCTGGGGCGACATCCTGGCGGACGCCGGCACCGAGCCGGGGATGGCGCTGGCCGAGATTGACACCGCGCGCGTGGCCGAGGTGCGGCGCCGCATCCCGTCGCTCGCCAACCGCCGCCCCGATGTGTATCCCCGCTAGGATCCATGCCAGAGACCATGCTGCCAGCGAGCAGGCGCGCGAGATGGAGGTTCGAGGGCTAAGAGCCCCCGGTGAATCATGGTCGAACGCCGCACTCGCTGGAGGCCACGCCACTTTAGTCAAACTCCCTCCGCGCTCCGTGTCCTCTGTGTCCTCCGTGTGAAATCTCTCCGTCGTCATGCAGAGGCGGTGGCGGCGTCGGGGAACACTTCGGCCAGCGCGGCAGGGGCGTACTCGCGCAGCATCGCGGGCGTGAGCGCGTTGGCGTGGGCGATCTCGCCGTAGAGCCGGCCGCTGGGGCGCAGCGTGCGCTGCTGCGTCTCGGCATCCAGCGCCGCCAGGCCGAAGCGCGTCGTCCAGCCTTCGGCCCATTCGAAGTTATCCACCAGCGACCAGTGATAGTAGCCACGTACGTCCAGGCCGCGGGCGAGCGCGTCGTGCAGCGACTTGACGGCCAGCGCGATCTGCCACGGCCGCAGACGGTCGGTGCGATCCGAGACGCCGTTCTCGGTGACGTAAATCGGCTTGCCCAGCGGCGCGACACGCTTGGCCACGCGCAGGATGGCGGCCGGGTACACCTCGCCCCACGAGCCGGTGACCGGCTGGTCGCCGCGCGGCGTACCCGGCGCGACCTCGCGCCGGCCAAACAGCTCGCTCATGTGGCGCGGATCGAAGCGCACCAGATCGCGATAGTAGACGTTGATGCCCACATAGTCGCAGGTGCCGCGCACAGCCGTGAGGTCGCCGGCGAAAAGGCTGAAGGGGAAGCCCGCGCCGCCGGTCAGTACCGCGCGCGGGAAGAAGTCGTTGAAGGCAGTGTCCTGCAGCGCGGCGATCCAGCGGTCGAGTGCGAAGCCGGGCCGCGCCGGCTCGAACGTATTGTAGTTCTGCGCCCAGCCGACGCGGGCGGCGGGCTGAATCTGATGGATCGCGCGATAGATGGCGGCGTGTGCCCGGGCGAGATTGGCCTGCACGCGCACCGATGCCGCGAAGGCGCCTTTACGACCGGGTGGGAAGTCGCCGAGCACGTAGCCCACGATGGCATAGACGTTCGGCTCGTTGACCGTGCACCATAGGTCGCAGAGGTCCGCCAGATGCTCGACGGCGAAACGGGCATAGCGCTCGAAGGTCTGCGCCGAGTCAGACGCGAGGAAGGCGCCGCGCTTCTCGAACCACAGCGGATTGCTGAAGTGGTGGAGCGTCACCATCGGCTCGATGCCGCGCTCGCGCAGCGCCGTCAGCATGGCGCGATAGCGCGCGATCGCCGCGTCGTCCCACTCGCCAGCGCGCGGCTCGATGCGGCTCCATTCCAACGAAAGGCGCAGGGCATTGAGGCCAAGCTCGGCGGCGAGATCAAAGTCGCGCTCGGCGGCGTTCCACCAGTCGCAGGCCAATCCGGCTGTCTCGTGAGACTTGATGCGGCCGGCGTGCTCCCAGCCGTACCACGAGTTGTTGGTGTTGCCGCCCTCGTACTGATGGGATGAGGTCGCCACGCCCCAGCGGAACCCAGTGGGGAAGGTCAGCACGGTGCTAGGAGAGGCGTCAGACACGCGGCCCGCCTAACATGGCAACGAGACGCCACTGCAAGGCGAATTGATGCTGTGCTGTGCCGCGTGATGGGGAGCGGCGGTCGAGCGGTGGGCGGTGACGGGCTGCGCCAACACGGCGAGCAGCCCCGCCGCGATCAGCGCAGCCAGCGCGAGGCGCCGGACGCGGGCAGCCGCACCTCCGGCCGCCACAATGCTGAGGACTCCGCGACGAGCGAGCGCTTCAGCCATTCGCATCTGATCCCTCCCGGACGAACGCGTTACCAGCCAGCCTCATTGCCATGGTAACACAGGATGCAAGGGGGCACCAGAAGGGAATGTGGGCGGCGAAGGACAGTGGCATATGCCGTGCGCGACACTGTGGGACAGGGGTGCGGCATGCGAACGCGCCGTGAGTCTGCGCAAGGACGCCAGCGGAGGGAGCGACTGCCGATGACCGACATCCGCTACGACGAGCTGCCCGGCGAAGTGCGGGACAATCTCTCGGAGTCACAGTGGTGGGAGGCGCAGCGGCTGATCATCCCCGACGGCCAGCCGGTGCCAGAGACGGACGAGTACATCAACCTCAAGAACGGGCTCCGCCTGCCCTACCAGCGCGGGCAGCGCGCAAAAGGTCCGCTGCTGGCGACTCAGGATCTCTCAGGCGGGCACGGCCAGGACGGCACGCAATTCCACTCCACTCCGCCGGGAGCGCAGAGCGGAACGTAGTCCGCTTGATCGCGCGGGATCACTGCCAGACTTCCTCTTCGGCCCGCACGTCGAGCGGCACCAGCTCGTCGAGGCGCCGCGGAATGCCATCCGGCTGGTGGCGACCGCCGTGCAGATCGTGCAGGCGAACGGCGTCGCGGGCATGGCGGCGCGCATCCTCCTCGGCGGAGTGCGCGACGAACGCGAGCAGCAGGCTGGCGAGAAACGCCAGGCCGAAGCTGAGATTGAGGTTGCTGGTCACCGCGTCCAGCGCGGCGATCAAGCCGACCGCTGCGACCATGCCCATCGTCGCCGGGAATAGAAAGTGGACGAAGCCCCTCATCGTCGCGCCTCCCTTCTCGTGCTCCGCGCCCGCCCGCTCTGACTCTGCCGGCTCGCTAGCGCAGCCTCAGCGGGTTATGCCTGCCCGGTCGTCAGCATGCGCCGTGCCGGATCGCGTCCGGCGGCGCTGCGCCCGGAAAGAGCAGACCCGGCGCGGAGCGTGCGCTGCTCCCGCCGGGTAGTGGTCTACTGTCGGGTGATGAGTCTCGGATGTGCTCAGGCGGCCTGCGCTTTGGCCTTGGCGCGACCGCGATCGAAGTAGGCGAGCGCGGCGGCGATCACGAAGAGCACGGCGCTCACGGCGGCGACCGGGCCGACCACGAAGAAGAAGGCAATCGCCGAGATCAGCATCAGCAAGGCGGACGCACGCGGCCAGAAGACCGCCATCAGCGCACCGACGATACCGACCCCCACGATCAGGAAGCCGATGAAGCCATGCGAGGCGTTGTTGGTGGCATGCGCGACGACCGAAGAGCCCAGGTCGACAAGCAGTCCCAACACGCCGGCCAGTAAGCCGACCACAAGCCCGATGAAGCGCAGGAAGTCGCGAATGATTGCCACGGTAGCTGCCCCTTTCGATGGTGAGCGATGTCTCCTCATATCGCCACCGAGCAGGTCACAGCGCGCTGCCGCTGGCTTGTGTGCAGGATAGCTGAGCCGTGCCCGCTTGTCAACTGCGGCTAACGGCTCTTGGGGTCGCGGCGGCGCACCATCTGCGTAATCGCGATGGCGGCGACCAGGCCCAGCGGCACCCAGGCCGGCACTGGGCGCTTGAGGGGGTTGACCAGGAGCTGCCGGCCGCCGCGCCCATTATTCGACGTGTCCCCAGTGTGATGCTCCACCACGAAATGCAGCTCGCCACGCTCGGCGCGCGCCAGCAGGCGATCTACGCGGCGGGGAAACGCCGCCAGCGTGCGCGCCACCGAAAGGCTCTCACGCAGCGCCTCGCGGCCCAGCCCCTCCACGCTCTGGATGCCGAGCATGCCGAGCACGCCCGCCACCCCGCCGCGCTTGAGGAACTCGCGGGCGTAGGGAGCGGCGACCTCAGCGAAGTTGAAGTCCTCTGAAAGCGTGGCCGACAGCCCCATCAGCATGCCCACGGCGCGGCCGAAGAAGGCAAAGCGCGAGGGCAGCCGCAGCGGCTGATCGTAGAGCACAGTGCCCAGGTCGCCCATGATCTCGCGTGGGTCCACCTCGCGCAGATGGCTCAGCGGCAGCGTGCTGAAGCGCGCCAGCAGTACGCCGATTAGATGCTCCAGCGCCTCGCGATCAACCACCTCACTCAGGAATCCCAGCGACTCCAGTCCATGGACGACCAGCGCGGCATCCTGCTGCACCACGCCGGAGAAGCAATCGCGCATGCCGGCCCTGATGCGGGGAGTTACATCGCCCATCATGCCGAAGTCCACGAAGATCAGGCGCGGCCCCCGTGGCGTCGGCTTCACGAAGATATTGCCGGGGTGTGGGTCGGCATGGTAGTAGCCAACTTCGAGCACCTGGCGGAAGTAGAAGCGCACGAGCTGTTTGGCCAGTGCGTCGCGATCCACCCCGGCGGCGTCGAGCTCAGCGGTGCGGGCGATCTTGATGGCGTTTACCCATTCGAGCGTCAGGACGCGGCGCGACGAATGGTCCCAAATGACGCCGGGCGCGCCGATCAGCGGGTCATCGGCGAAGACGCGCGCGAATCGCTCGGCATTGCGGCCCTCGCCCACATAGTCCAGCTCCTCGTAGACGGTGCGGCTGAACTCGCGGTACAGCGCACGCAGGTCCATGACACGGTCAGCCGCAGGGGCCAGCCGGCGAACCAGCTCCAGCACCCAGCGCAGCGTGCTGAGATCGGTGCGGACAATCTCAGCGATGCCAGGGCGCTGAATCTTGACCGCCACCTCGCGGCCATCCTTGAGCCGGGCGCGGTGGACCTGTCCGAGCGAGGCGGAGCCGGCGGGGCACGAATCCACTTCGGCGAAGATGCCTTCCAGCGGGGCATGTAGCTCGCGCTCGATCACTACACGCAGGTCGTCGAATGACTCAGGGGTGACCTCATCATGCAGGCTGGCAAGCTCGTTCAGCGCCTCCGGAGGGAGCAGGTCGGCACGCGCGCCGAGGAACTGCCCCCACTTGATCAACAGGCCGCCGAGATCAACCGCCGTGCGCCGAAACTCGCGCATCACGCGCACCAGCGCCTCGACATCGGGCCGCGCGTCGTACTCGCCCCGTGCGCGGGCGTGCATCACCCGGCTGCGCTCGCGGTTCATGATGTAGAGTGTGCGCAGCAGCAGCGAGGCAACGCGCAGCGTGCGCCAGAGGTGCGTGCGCCGGCGCCAGCGCACGAACGAGCGCGATATCGGCCGTGAGATGGCCTGTCGGGCCACTCCTCGCCCCCTGCCCAGTTTGCCCAATAGGCTCCATATAGCCGCGCCCCGGCGGCGCGCACCGTCACCATATCACACGAACGGCGCTGGCCAACGGGCGCGGAACTGGCTGGATGGGGGGAGTGCGACGCGTGCCAGGCGATGCGCAGACAGTAGAAGGATGAGCCAATGTTCATCATCATGTGGGAGTTTCGCGTCAGGCAGGGGCAGGAAATCGCCTTCCAGCGGGCCCAAGGGGCCAATGGCGAATGGGCCAGGCTCTTCGGCCGCGACGCGCGCTATCTCGGCACTGAGCTCCTTCGAGACGAGCGGGATACCCATCGCTACGTGACCCTCGATCGCTGGACGTCGCGCGCCGCCTACGATGCCTTTCGTGCTCAATGGCAGGCAGAGTATCGCGCCATTGACCGGGCACATGAGTCGCTGACCGAGCAAGAAGCGTTGCTCGGCATGTTTACAGTCGGACCCGCTGATGAGTAAAGACTGGCGCACGCCGGAGAATATGCTTGCCGTCGCCGACATGGCCGAGTTCGTGGCCGAGGCGCGGCGGTTGGTCGTGCTGAGCGGCGCGGGGATCAGCACGGAATCCGGCATCCCGGACTTTCGCGGCCCGGAGGGCATCTGGACACGCGCCACCGCCACCACACACCGCCGGTTCCTCTCCGACCCACAGGCACGGCGCGACTACTGGCGCATTCGGCGCGAGCTGGGCGGTGTCGTCACAAGCGCGCGGCCCAATCCGGCCCATCACGCGCTGGTCGCGCTGGAGCGGCGAGGTATCCTCGCCGCCATCCTCACGCAGAACTTCGACGGGCTGCACCATGCGGCGGGCAGCGCGCCGGAGCGCGTGGTCGAGCTGCACGGCAACTCACGCGAGTCGGCCTGCCAGAGCTGCGGCGCTCGCCAGCCAATTGCGGCGCTCATGACGCGCGTGGAGGCCGGCGAGCAGGATCCGTGCTGCGCGTGCGGTGGTTTGCTGAAAGCGGCGACGATCCTCTTCGGCCAACGGCTGCCCCAAGAGGCGCTGGCTGCCGCGCGCGAGCAGGCCCGCGCCTGCGATCTCTTCCTGGTGGTCGGCTCATCGCTGCGCGTCTATCCCGCGGCCGGGCTGCCGCGCCTGGCGCTGGAGCGCGGCGTGCCGCTGCTGATCCTCAATCTGGAGCCGACACCGCTCGACGAGCGCGCGGACGTCGTGCTGCACGCGCCGGCTGGCGAGGCGCTGCCGGCGATCGTCGCCGCACTGTCAACTGGATCAGCTTCCTAATGCACCTCTGTCCAGATTGGCTCCCTTTGCCCCGATAGGTCTGGTCTCACGCGAGACAGCCTTACGTTGAGGCGCACGTTCTTGCTCAATCGCCTGCTCCGACATCTGAACACCTTGTGGCACCTTGTGGCCGCCCGTGCTCAGCAATACTGCACGTTTGGCACGCATCATGCAGGAGGTGGTTGATGCGCCAAGCGACGACGCAGACCAGACCCGCGCCTCTCAGCGGGTGGCTCTCTGAGCACGAGGTCAGGGCGCTCATACCGCGCGCCATCCGTGCGAGGGACCTCGCGGGGGCCCTCGTTGAGGGGACGGTGCCTCGCATGTGTGTATCGTCTGCGCGGCAGTAAGGATGCCTCCTGAGGCACCCCGGAACTGGTCGGTCCGGCGCGCGCCGAGGCACAGCCCACCACGCTGGGCCATGTGCGCGCGAGTGCGCGGTCAGGCGCGAGTCAGGAAGGGGCCGCTAGGAGCACACCGAAGCACAAGGAGAGATGACGAGATGAAGAGGTGTCCATTGATGGCCCTGGCTCTGGCAGCGCTGCTGAGCATAAGCATGTATGCCGTCGCGGCGCCTGCGCCTGCCGCGCACGCCGCAAGCCACGCCACTGTCATGCGCTCGTCCTTTTCAACGGCGATCGCTAATTTCGCTGCCACGCGAGATGGCGTCGAGATCCAGATGACCCTCGTTGTTGGCTTCGATTCGGACCCCAATGTTCCTGGACCGGCGGTCGGCATGTCTCTCACGGAGACTGACTCCGCGACAGGAGCGCTCTTCATTGCTGAGTCCAGGCCGGCTTCACCTGCACCGGGCTTGAAGCTTGCCACCAAGAGCCTGCTCTCAGCGTTCCTCCCAGACACGCCTGTGGTGGTTACGCCGGTAGATGCGAACGGCGAACCTACTGGAGTCCCGAGCTTTACCGTGCATGTGTCCGCTAGCTGGACGGGAGTGGGACCCGTATCCGTCACCCTTCAGACCATCCGCGATCGGGTACCACAGGTGTCCACCGTGACGATCCACCTCCATGGTCGCTCTCGTGAGGCGACGGCGATAAGCTCCTTCTCGTACACCCCGCCTCCCACCTGGCCTCTCGCCGGTGAAGAGGTCAGCGTCACAGACGCCACAGCCGGCTTCGCCATCATCGACACCAGCCGCTCTACAATCGTCGAGATCCAACACTAGCGCGCAGCGGCCACAGTGAATCTGCTGGCGCCTGACCCAATACGCACGTAGCTCGCGAGGTCCGCGCAGCAGCCGCGGGCGAGCATAGCTACGTGCGCCATCAGGTGAACGTGTACTCCCCCAGAAATCCGCGCATTCCGGGCGTCCGTGGTGCTCTCGCCCCGACCGAAGGTTTGGATCAGCTCGGCAAAAGTGGTACCGAAAGGGCAGATACGCATGCAAACAGGGTCACCCTTCCCACTCCACCGTGCTGTGGGAAGGGAGAACCATCAGCGGATCACCGACGACAGATTGGCACAGCACTCGCTTTGCTAGGGCGTGATACGTACGAGCCGCGATGACGGCTGGCCGGGCATCGACCATCCCTGCATGGCCCAGATGCCGGCATCGGGTCCGGCCGTGATGTTGGTGATGTTGCCGTCGGTTTGCGGCAGCGCGAACGTCGTGACCACGCCGGCCGGCGTGATGCGCCCGACGCCGCCCTCCTTGGTGGCGAACCAGGCATTGCCGTCTGGGCCGATCGCCAGGCTTGGCGCGCTCCCCTCTGCGAGCGCGACACGGTAGGACGTGGCGGTGGCCCCGGATGGGGTGATCCAGCCGATCCGGCTCTCCTGCTGGTACGGTGCGCTCATATACCACATCTTGCCATCTGGTGCGGTGGTGAGGGCGCCGATTCCGCCGGGGAGCGTTACCGGCAGTTGCGTGATCTTGCCAGTTGGGGTGATGCGCGTGAAGTGGGTGGACACCGCAGTGTTGCCACTCATCTCGAACGTTGCGGCCCACAGACTGCCGTCGGGCGCTACGGCCATTGGACTGCCCGTGTTGGGCGGCAGCCCTGTGACCTGCGTGATGCGCGGCGCGGCTGTGGTATCGCTTGGGCTGGGGATGGCAATGTTGAGCAATGCACCATTGCCCGTGGTCACCCACAGCACCCCATCCGGCCCGGCGTCAATTTCTCCGACGAACCCCAACTCCTTCGACAGCGCATACTCCGTGAACTGCCCATGCGGGCGGAGGCGGCCGAGGGTGTTATTGGCGATATACCACAGGTTGCCGTCCGAGCCACGCACCAGACCGGCATAGGCGACGCGATTGGGCTCGCTTGGCGCGGCCGTCGCGGTCACGGCGCCGCTCGCCAGTGTGAACCGCGCGATCTTGGTGTTGTTGTTGGTGGTGTACCACAGCGCACCATCGGGCCCGAAGGTCATCGCCCCACTAAACGGCTGGTAGGGATCGGATGGGCAGTATTCGGTGATCGCGCCGGAGCGCGTCGGATCTGCCGCCGTACTGCACGCCTGCTGCTGTGGGATCACCCATGCGAAGAGTCCAATCGCGCCCAACACGACGACGACTACCCCGCCTAGCAGCGCGAACAGCCACCAGCGGCGGCGGCGGCGGGGCGGCCGCCCGCCCGCCTCGTGGGCGGGAGCTGGCGATGTGGGTGTTACAGTAGACATGATGGCATGTCCTCCTTCCTTGTGAGCAGCGATCGCCTACAACCGAGGCGCGCAACAGCCCGGCTGCCTATCCCGCCACTGCCTGGGATCCACTGGGCCGTTGCCCCGTGGCGGCCTGCGGGAACGCGCCGAGCTGCTGGAGCAGGCCCAGCCGATCCGGGAAGTTCCACGCCTCGACCATCTTGCCGTCGCGGTTGCGCCAGATGATCACCCCCAGACCACTCGACGCGCTTGTGGGTCGGCGGAATCCCGCGATAGGCGCCTTCGTGGGTGCCGAGCAGCGTCCCGCGCATAGCGCCATTCTCGCCTTCGGTGATCACGTCTTCGACGGTGCTGCGCAAGTCAGGGAAGTGGCTGCGGATCCCGGCCGGCTCCTTGCGCAACCCTTCGCGATCAGGCGTGATGGCCGGGTTCGAGGTGTGATACACGAATTCTGATGCCACCAGCTCGTCCACGACGGCGGTGTTACCCTTGTTGTACAGCTCCTCCATGAAACGACGTACTGTAGCTTTGAACTCTTCTGCGGACATGGCAGACATCGCGCTGTCCTCCTCATCATTGTTGGTGCGCCTGTGCCATCAGCAGGGCTGAGCCAATGGGCGATACATCCATGAGTCGAGTCAGATCCTCCTGACCCGTGATCGGCGTATCAGGTGGGAGTCGCAGCAGCGTCACGAGAGCGCGGCTCCATCTCATAGCGCAATCACATTCTTGGGCTCGCTCGCGGCATGCACGCCGCGGCACGTCCCGCGCAGCCGCGCAGCGGAGTGCGGCCTCCACGTGCAGGCCGGACGATCTGTAGAGACCTGAGCAACCTCAGAAGCGATCTATCTCGCACTTGCGCCCAGTGGACATCTCGCGAAGCCACCGGAACCCATCCACATGGCACCCATCTTGCGCCGGCCTTTGCTGTGATGGAAGGAGACCACAGCGTGACGATCAATCTCTACGAGGATGCCCAGGGCAAGCTCTATCTGCACCAAGAGGGGTCCGCGATTGCCTGGTGTGTGCGGCCAGGCGCCCGGACTAGCTTCCTGGAGGACGCCTCACGCGTCGCCAGCGGGCGCACCGCCGACTGGGAGTATCCCCAGGTGGAGTGGGATGCGGTCGAGCCGAAGGAGGCGGAGTCGCGGCTGGTGCATGTCGCGTGCTGGTCCAGCCCCGACAACTGGCAGGTGGTTGGCAATCCCGATTCGACGGCCCGCGCCTACATGCACGTCGAGCGCGCCCAGCAGCCGCCTCCGCCGGAGCCGCCGCACACCGTCCACCAGGCACATCAGGCGGCGCTCGGCTCGCCCGAGGCGTGAGAGCGAATCCAGCGCGAGGAAACGCCATGAAGGGCGACGACAGCTTGATGGTGAAAGAGTACACGGGCAACGACCGCATGTGGAAGTACGAGCGCGACGCGGAGACGCTGGCCCTACACGGCTGGGCGGTGCTGAGCGCATCGGACCTGCAAGAGCGGCCCGGATGCCTCAATCTGCTTGGGCCGCTGAAGAACGCCTTCGCCCCGCAATTGAAGCTGCGTGTGACGTACATGCGGCCCGAGGCGGCAACAGCGTAAGCCTGAGCAGATGCAGCTCAGCAGGATTCTCCGGCCAGCGACAGCTCGAACCAGAACGTGCTGCCCTCGCCGGGGACGCTCTTCACGCCTATGGAGCCGCCGTGGCGCTCGATGATGGTTTTTGCGATGAAGAGGCCGATCCCCAGCCCGACGCCGGAGCCACTCTGCACGGCGATGCCGGGCACGCGATAGAACCGCTCGAAGAGGCGCCCGCGCTGCTCTGGGCTCAGCCCCGGGCCGCGGTCAGCGACGGCAACGCGCACAGTGCCGGCCATCTTCTCGACGCGCACGACCACTGGCGCCGCTTCGGGCGAGTATTTGAGCGCATTGGTGAGAAAGTTAGTAAGGACCTGGCCGATGCGGTCAGCGTCGGCGACCACCGGGATCCCGCCGGCGTGCTCCAGCCCGTCCACGCTGATGCGGCGCTCGGGATGGATCTGCCGCTGCTCCCAAACGATATCTGGCACCAGCTCTGCCAGATCGAACGACGCCGGCACCAGCTCCAGGCGATCCGCATGGATACGCGAGACATCCACCAGATCATTGACCAGCCGAGCGAGCATCCCGGCCTGACGGTCGGCGCGCGAAAGCATCTCTTGCAGGCGCTCCAGATCATCGCACAGCTCGGCCCGCTCGATCTGCTCGTCCGTCTGTGCCGCGTCCTGCAGCCGCCGCACCAGGCGTGTTGCGAGCTGGGCATTGGCCTTGACACTGGTGAGCGGCGTGCGCAGCTCGTGGCTGGCAATGCTGAGGAACTCGTCGCGCTGGCGAGTCGTCTCTTCGGCCGCGAGACGCGCCGCCCCCGCCGTCAACAACTGCCGCGCCAATGCGCCGCGCTCAAGCGCTTCGCCGGTCAGGCGCGCCACACCCAGCAGCAGATCCTCATCCCAGGGTGCGAAGCCGCTGACCGTTTCGAGCTGGGGCGGACGGGCACGGCCGATGGTGAGGAGTCCAGCAAGCTTCCCTTCCACCAACACGGGCGCGGTGATCGCCGCACGCACATCCAGTCCCCGTGTCAGCCGCGGAGTGACAAGCGGCTCCTCGCGATCGAGGCGCTGAGCGATCACCTCACCAGCCTCGAGCCGCGCGCGCAGTGCCTGGGTGCGTTGATCGGCCCCCGGAACGAAGGCCAGCGCCTCCGCCTTCCAGCTGGCCTCGCGCTCCTCCGACACACCATACAGTGCGAGTGGGACTACACGGGTATCATCGAGGATTTGCATCGCAAATGCGAAATCCGCTGATTCAAGCGACAGAAGTATGGCGGCAACGCGGCTGAGCAGGGAAGCGAGCTCGGACTGCGTCTCTGGCGCGGTGAGCAGCGCCGAGACACGCAGCAGCACCTCGACCGCGGTCTGGTTCTGGATCTCCAGGTGGTGGCGCCACGTCACGTCATGGCAGACGCAGACGCCGCCGTTGATGCGCCCGCTCGCATCACGCCGTGGACGCCCCGTGACGGTCAGCAGCAGCTCAGTGCCGTCGGTCCGGCGAATCAGCACATCCGCCGCCGACGCCCCCTGCAGCACCTCGCCGCGCAGCAAACGCGCGAGCGGCCAGCTCTCTATCGGCAGCGGGACACCAGAGGGATCGCGCATATCCAACAGATAGCCGGTGCGCGTCGCATCTTCGGCAAAGCTGGGGCGCTGGTCGAGCTCGAGCATCGCGCGCAGGGCCGAATTGGCGTACAAGATGCGCCCGCGCACGTCGAAGACAAAGACGCCCTCGACCAGCGTCTCGAAGGTCTCGGCAAGCGGAAACGCCTCGTCGCCCACCTCGCCAGGCGCCAGCACAATGATCGGCGCGCCGCGCGTACCGCGGCCGCGCAGCGTTGCCTGGCGGCGGCGCTGTGCATCGAATCGTCCCGTGCCACGCCGCCGAAGGCGCAGGGTCAAGGGCGAGCGGTCTTGGTCCTCTGCCGACATGCGATCTCCTTCGTAGCCGACCCGCCACCCAGGCCAGTATAGTCCGCGCGCCGTCATCCGCGCCGGCGGCTCGCTCCGGAAGACACCTGGTCCACCCAGGCGCCTTAGGAGAGATGGCAAGCAGCACTGCGCGTGCCGAAACCGCTGACGGCATCTCCGGCCGCTGGTCTGCCACACAACATGGCGCGACAGAGCGGCGTGAGGGATGCGCCTTACCTGCGCGCGACAGCGCTGAGGGCGTGCGTCAGAAAGCTGGCCTCGCGAGCCGTCTGGATGCTGGCGCGGACGTCGTCCTCGGTGTAGATGCCATGTTCCAGCAGCAGGTTGTATTCCTTGACGACGCTGGTCTGGAGCATCTGCGGCCCATCGGTGTTGATCGTGACGGGAGCCCCCGCGGCCTTGAGGGTGGTGAGAATGTGGCGCAGCTCCTCCACGTCGCGCACCGCGTGCGTGCGCAGATTCGACGTCGGGCAGACTTCGAGCACGATACCGCGGCCGACGACGACATCCAGCAGACGCGAGTCGTAGGCGCTCAAGATACCGTGACCGACACGGTCCGGGCGCAGGTGCTCGACCACCTCCCACATGTCTTCGATGCGGCCCTCCTCGCCGGTGTGGATGGTGATGCCCAGGCCGGCGTCGCGTGCTTTCTCGACCAGGCCGCGATGCTCGCGATAGGAGAAGGCAGGGTTGGGCGGTCCAGCGATGTCAATGCCGATCACGCCGCGGTCGCGGAAGCGCAGCGCTTTGTCCACGATGATGCCGTTGAGCTCCAGCGGAAAGGTGCGGTCCATCATCACGATCAGGCCGGCGCGGATCTTGGGGTATTCAAGCAGCGCGCGGTCGAGGCCGCGAATGGCGGCGGCCATGATGTGGTCGAGGTCTTGCTCGCCTTCGCGGTTGCGCTTCATCGGGTTGAAGCGCAGCTCGAGCGTGGTGATGTTGCACTTGCGATAGGCGCCGCCGATGATCTCGTAGACCGAGCGCTCGATGGCGAGCGGGCTGGACTGGATCAGCTCGGTCCAGCGGAAGATCAGGTCGTACTCGGCAAGGTTGTTGACCTTGTCGGGATGACTGACGCTGATGAGGTCCACGAACTCCCAGTAGTCCTTGGTCGGCAGGCGGATGCCTTGCTGGTGCGCGATGCTCCACATGATGGCGGCATCCACCGCGCCTCCAACATGCGAATGCAATTCAGTCAGCTCGGGGCGCTCATCCAGCAGGCTCGCGACGGCCACACCATCCTCCTCGGTCCGCGAGAGACAGTCTCGCCTGGTGACAGGTATTGCCGGTGATTGTACCACACGGCGGCCAGGCGGGCGGGCGGCGCCGGTGACGATATCTGCGCACAGATCCGCGCCGAGAGAGAAGGCCGCTGTCGTCTCCGCTGCGGTACAATCCAGCCAGAGATTCCAGGCGCGGGCAGCGAAAGGAGTGGATCGCCGTGCGCGATGTCGTGATGCTCGAAGACAACGCCGTCGAGGTGCTCTCCTACTGGGAGCTCAAACCCGGCGACTGGCAGGTGATTGGCTTCGTCACTAGCGCGCTGGAGGCCATCTCGCGGCCGATTCTGCGCATTGGCGGCGAGCGCTACATCCTGCTGCGCCAGCCACCCGACCTGGGCGAGAACGATACGCTGTTCCGTCACGCGCTGATGCGACACCTGCAAAAGGGCGGGCTGCCGTCGCCCGATTTGCTGCCACGGCCCGACGGCCACACCTACGCGATCGTCGAGGACGGCATCTACGAGCTGCAACATTATCGTGACGGCGAGCGCTACGTGACCGGCGGCCCCGACGACGACGACCATCTGGAAGCCGCCGCGCGCGCGCTCGGCCGCCTGCACCAGGCGTCGGCTGGCTTCGAGTGGCAGGCGCACGCCTGGCCGGAGGACCGCTCCGACGCGGCGATCGCCGACACCTACACCGCACTGATCCACCAGGCGAGCGAGCGCGCGACACTGCCAGAGCGTGTGCGGGCGGGACTTGCGCGCATCGCGGAGAGCTGCGAGCAACGCATTGATGCCGCCTTCGACGCGCTCAGTGCCCAGCCACTGCCGCCGATGCTGCATATCCACGGCGACTACCAGCCGCACAATCTGGCGTTCGACGGGAACGGCGTCGCGGCGATCTACGACTTCGACGCCGCGCGCTGGGAGCGGCGAATTGACGAGCTGGCGTATAGTCTGCTGTACTTCGCGGGCGTGCGCTGGGACGAGACGCCCACCGTCACGCCGCCGCTGACCGACGACGGCCTGGATGTGCTGCGCGCGCACCGCTATCTGGCCGCCTACGGCGACGAGGCGCCGCCTGCGGAGGGCGAGGCGCGCCAGCTGGGCGACGCGCTGGCGCTGGCCTTTCCGGTGGTCTTCGCCAACGGCGTGGCCGACGATCTGGTCTATCCCGACGACTACGCCGAGCCGCCTGACGAGGCGGACGCCCTGGCGCGCATCGAATGGGCCGAGCGCTTCTGGCTGTGGCTCGACCGCTACCGCGACACGCTGGCCGAGGCGTGGGAGGGCGCGTGAGCAAGCTGAGCTGTGGATTGACGCCGCTGGCCGGTCTGTGCCTACAATGCTGGTGAGCGTCCCCAGCTCTGCGGCCCCGTAGCTTAATGGACAAAGCATCGGTCTTCTAAACCGAGCATCTGGGTTCGATTCCCAGCGGGGCCGCCCCTGATTTCAAGCCGACTCGCGTCCAGATCACCGATCGCAGCCTCGCGTTCGCCACCTGCCCGTCACACGAGGCACCGCACCCCTCTCGATCACTGTTAGAAAGGTCCGTGCTGGGCCAGCTCCTGGCGAAGAGCTTGGGCAAGAGAAGCCATCTCTTCGTCTGAAAGAGCGAGAATCCCTTTGGAGAGGTTGAGGGCGGCTGTTTGCTGCTGTTCATACGGGACGCCTGGCGGCAGAGGGCAAGATGCCAATGCACATGCCGATTCCCCTGTTGACGGAAAAGGGCTTTAGCCCGCGAGCTGCGCCGCTGGGTTTTAACCCAGGCGGTTAGGCGCTCCTCGGCTTTAGCCCTTGCACCTCGTTGCTGGTGGTGATATAATGTCACCATGAGCAACGAACGAGATGAGACACGCATCACTATCCGTTTCCCGCGCCAGGTGGCCGATGCCATCAAACAGCTGGCTGCGGAGAATGATCGTTCCATTAATAGCGAAGTGGTCCGCGCGGTGCGCGAATACATTGCCCGCCAGCGACGCAAGCGAGATGTGTAGCCGTGAGTGAGCCGAGCGTGCGCAAAACCTATCAGGAGAAGCTGAAGCCGACGCCCGCACAGGAGCGCGAGCTTGAGCATGTCCTGTGGCGCTGCCGCACGCTCTACAACACCGCGCTGGAGCAGCGCATCACGTTCTACCGGCAACGCGGCGTCTCGGTCTCGCGCTACCAGCAGGAAGCCGAGCTGAAAGCCCTACGAACAGAGCTGCGGGAGTACGCTGCCATCCACTCGCATGTCTTGCAGGATGTGCTGGCCCGGCTAGACAAGACGTATCAGGCGTTCTTTCGCCGTCTGGCGAATGGTGAAAAGCCCGGCTTCCCGCGCTTCCAGGGCCGCAACCGCTGGCACTCCTTCACCTACAAGGAGTATGGCAACGGGGCGCGTCTCGATAACGGCTATCTGGTCTTGTCGAAAATTGGGTGTATTGCCGTGCGCTGGTCCCGTCCCGTAGAGGGCACCATCAAGACGGTCACGGTGTCGAAAGAGGCGGACGGATGGTACGTCTCGTTCTCCTGTGCCGAGGTACCCACGCGACCGTTGCCCCTCACGGGCAAAGAGACGGGCATCGATGTGGGCCTCAAGGTGTTTTTCATCACCGCTGAGGGCGAACCGATAACGAACCCACGCCACTATCGCAAAGCGGAACGCGAGGTGAAGAAGGCGCAGAAGCGGGTATCCAAACGCAAGAAGGGGAGCAATCGCCGCCGCAAAGCCGTGAAGGTGCTGGCCCGCAAGCATCAACATGTGCGGCGCCAGCGGACCGACTTTCACCACAAGACGGCGCTCGCCCTGGTGCGCCAATTCGACACGATCTATTACGAAGCCATCCAGCCTACGAACCTCAGCAGGCGCCCGCGCCCTGTCTCGGATGGCAACGGCGGCTATCTCCATAACGGGGCTAGCCGCAAGGCGGGCCTTAATAAATCCATCCAAGACGCCGGATGGGGCCACTTCCTCTCGATCCTCGCTTACAAGGCAGCATGCGCCGGTAAGCGAGCGGAAGCGGTCAATCCGGCGTTCACCACCCAGGACTGTAGCGGGTGTGGGGAGCGCATCCACAAGTCGCTCTCCGTACGTACGCACGTCTGTACGAACTGTGGACTCATCCTCGATAGAGATGAGAACGCGGCCAGAAACATTCAATGGCGCGGGCAGCGCCTTCGGGGACTCGCGGGGTTGCCTGCGGGGATGAACCGAGAACTCGTGGGGCTTTAGCCCCTGCGGAGTGTCAGTGCCAAGCGTCAAGATATAGAGTCGCTCGGTGGGAACTACCCGCCGCAGGGCTTCGGCGACGTAGTAGATCACCCGCTGCAGGGCCAGATACTCTTCCAGGGTAAAATCCCCTGTGGCTTGCTCACGATGCTCGCGCGGAGCCACGAGGGTATAGCCGTACAGCACGGGATACTTGCTTAGGAACGAAACGACCGTCTGGCTTTCGTAGATCATGTGATGGGGATTGGCACCGGCGACCAGCTCACAGACGAAACAGGGACCTTCTCTCGATCGCTTTTCGTATGCGGCCACGTCAAATGGTTGGGAATGTGACATTTCTTTTCTCCACGTAGCTATCATATCAAGATAGGATGGGTAGTCATTCGACATGGGGGAGTGTGCGCAATGGCAGCGCAGCGTATCGCGGTGATCGCGGGTGACGGCATCGGCACGGAGGTGATCGCGGCGGGGCTGCGGGTGCTGGACGCCCTGCGCGGCTCGCACCCAGAACTGGACCTGCACTACACGGCCTTCCCGTGGGGCACGGCGTACTACCGCGAGTACGGACGCTACATGCCGGAGGACGGGCTGGACCACTTGCGTGGCTTCGACGCCATCTACTTCGGCGCCGTGGGCTCGCCCGACGTGCCGGACGCGCTCTCGCTCTGGCAACTCCTGATCCCCATGCGCCGCGGCTTCGACCAGTACGTCAATCTCCGGCCGGTGCGGCTGCTGGCGGGTGTCGCCAGCCCGCTCGCCCATGCCACTCCGGGCGCCATTGATCTGGTCGTCGTGCGCGAGAACACCGAGGGCGAATACTCCGAGGTCGGCGGGCGCATCTACTCCGGCACGCCGCGCGAGATCGCTGTCCAGGAGAGCATCTTCTCGCGCTACGGCGTCGAGCGCGTGGTCCGCTACGCCTTCACGCTCGCGCGAGATCGCCAGCGCGGGCGCCATGTGGTCGGCGCGACCAAGTCGAATGGCATCCGCGTGACGATGCCCTTCTTCGACGAGGTCTTCCGCGAGGTGGCCGCCGAGTTTCCCGACGTGACCAGCACCCTGATGCACGCCGATGCGCTGGCCGCGCAGCTCGTCTTGCGACCGGAGCGCTTCGACGTGATCGTCGGCTCGAACCTGCTGGGCGATATCCTCTCTGAGATCGCCGCCGCCATCACCGGGGCAATTGGCATCGCGCCCTCAGCCAACCTCGATCCCGACCGGCGGTTCCCCTCGCTCTTCGAGCCGATCCACGGCTCCGCGCCCGACATTGCCGGCCAGGGCATCGCCAACCCCATCGGGGCCATCTGGGCCGCCGCTCTGATGCTCGAGCACCTCGGCCACCCGGCCGCGGCAGAGGGCATCCTGGCCGCCATCGAGGCTACCACCACGGACGGCATCACCACGCCCGACCTCGCTGGCCAGGCGAACACCGACGGCGTGACGGAGGCGATCATCGCACGCCTCGACGCAAACGCCAGCCGCACTCAACCCGGCACCGCTTCCTGAACGCCTACCCCACCCAGTCCGCGGTGCGCTCGGCGATCTGCGCGACGCTCCCCTGATACTGCTCGCAGCGCGGCAGGGTGGCGAGGATGGTCGGGCCGTAGGCGCGCGTCTGGATGCGGCGGTCGAAGAGCACGATCGCGTTCTTGCGCGTGTGGCTCCACGCCAGGCCGCCCAGCGCGTGGCGCAATCGCAGCGCCGCGTGCGGTACGACGAACTGGCTCTGCGCGTCGGCCCACTGGTCGGCGCGGGCCGCCAGCAGCGGATCGCTCAGCGCCGGGAAGGGCAAACGTGTCACGACGATGCAGGCCGGCGGCATCTCCGTCTGCGCGGCGCCCTCCCAGAACGCGCCGGCCCCCAGCAAAACGACCCGCGGCTCCGTGCGGAAGGTCTGCCAGAGCTGGCGGACTGAGCCATCCTGACCCTGGGCGAGCGCGAGGATGTCGTGCCGCTCAAGCGCGCGCTTGAGCGACTGCGCGGTGGAGCGCAGGGCGGCATGGGAGGGGAAGAGCACCACGAGCCGTCCCCCTAGCGCGGAAGCCAGGGCGATCAGGGCATCGTCGAGGCGGCGCTGGAACTGTGGCGCGTTGGGCTCAGGTACATCGGTGGGCAGACAGAGCAGCGTCTGGTTCTCGCACTCGATGGCCGGTCCGAGTGTCCGCGCCGCCTCGGAGAGGCCAAGCGCCGCGCGCGTGTAGGCGAAGTCGCCGCCGACGGCCAGCGCCGGAGCGGCCAGCACGAGACCGCGATCGGGCGCGTAGAGCGGCGCGAGCAGCGCACCCACCTGGACCGGTGCGGCGTGCAAGACGGGCGCCTCAGCACTCTCAGCAATTTCGGCGGGCGCTTCAAGCAGAGCAGGCGGCGCCAGCGTAACAGATGGGTTAGGCTCAAGCGCCACATCGCTGGCGGGGGGTGGATCGGCGTCGGCTGGAGGAAGCGCTGTCTGCTGGACCGGCTGGCGGCGTTGCAGGCGGGCACCGGAGCGGCGAGTCGTGGCGCTTACGGAAGGCGTGCCGGGGGCGATGGCTGGGTAGGGGACGCGCAGCCAGCGCAGTAGATCGTCGTCGGAGCCGCCCGTGAGAATGCGCGCGCCGCAGTCGAGTGCGCGCTCCAGCCGCCGCGCACTGGCAAGCAGCTCGGTGGCGACACCGTCAGCAGCGGGTGGCGTCTTGGGGCCGCGCGCAGCGAGCACAAGCTGGGCAGCGTCGCGAGCGATACGGACCGTCGCGGACAAGCGCGCGGCAAGCTCCTCCCAGCGCTGCATCAGCGGACGCCAGGCAGCCAGCTCGCGCGCCGCGGCGTCCAGGCGCAGGGTGCGCTGCTCGGCGCCGTCGGCGGGCGAGTTGCCGCTGGCCTCGTCGTGCGAGTCGGCCAGCAGCGCGCGCAGGGCCGTAAAGAGCCGCTCAGCCGCCTGGCGCGTCCGCTGGACCTGAGTGAACCATTGCTGCTCGCGAGCTTTCGCGGAGGCTGCGTCGAGCCGCTGGGCGGCCAGGTGGAAGAGACCCCCGCGCCGGCCGCCTTCCTCGACGAGCGCGAGCGCCCCCAGATCGGCCAGCAGCGCCTGGCGATCCAGCACGAGGCTCTGCGCGGCGCGCAGCTCGTCTTCGAGCAGGTGCGCGTCGAAGACGAAGGTGCGGCCGGGAAGATCGAGCATGGAGGAGCCTTCAACAAGCTGCGCGGTGAGGGCACGGTGAGTGGTGACGATCACGCGGGCGCGCTCGGCCGCGGCACGCGCACGCGCCACGAAGCAATAGCGGTCGCGCCGGTAGGCGCAATCGGCGTCGGAATCAACGAACTCCGCGCCAGCGCGGGTGCGCTCCCAGGCGGCGAGCTCCTGGCCAGAGAGCGTTACCTCGCCGAGCGCGCCGGTCCGCGTGCCGGCGAGCCAGACCGCGAGCTTGGCCAGGCCGCGAGCCGTGTCGCGCGGGAGCTGGCCGTCAAGCGAGAGGCGGGCCGCACCGTACCAGCGGTGCAGACACAGGTACGACTCCCGCGCGCAGAGCGACTCCACGGGCAGCTCGGCGGCGGCGATATCCGCTGCCGCGAGCGCCGCCGGAATCAGGCGCGCGATGAGCTGGCGGGCGGCCGAGTCATCGGCGACACAGATCAGCGCGCGCGCACCGCTGGCATACGCCCACTGGAGGATCGCTTTAAGGCAGGCCAGCACGCCGTCCGCGGCATGGTGGTGCTCGACGAGCAGTGTGTGGCCCGCCGCGAGCGCATCGCGCACGCCATCAGAGACGATCTGGCAGAGGCGATCAGCGGCCGCTGAGGAGGCGGCGGCCGTCCCGGGCTCTACCATATCCAATGCTGCCACGGGAGCGTCCGCCGAAGGCAGAGCGCCGGCGGATGTGTCGTCCGCGCCGCGCGCAACGGCCAGCGAGAGGACCGCCGGATCCATACCCAGCCGCGCGGCCAACAGATCGCCAATGGTCGAGCCAGCGGCGGCGCCTGGGGCGGCAGTGAGCCCTTGCTGGCGCACGGTCTGGCGGACAAAGTAGGCGGGGGTCCAGTCGAGTGGGGCGGGCAGGCGGTCGAGGGCCAGCAGGGTGCTGGCGTCCAGCGCGCGCAGACGTTCGAGCAGGGCGAGGAAGACGTCACGGGCAAGCTGCGCATCGGCCAGCGCACGGTGGTACGTCGGGCTGCGCACGCCTAGCGCGGCGCCCACCGAGGCAAGGGTATAGCTCGGCAGGCCAGGCAGCAGTGCCGAGGCCAGCTCATAGGTATCAACCAGGGGATTGCGACGCGCCAGCCCTACGCGCCGCAGGAAGGCGGCATCGAAGGGGACGCTGTGGCCGACGAGCGGGTGATCGCCGAGAAAGTCGCGCAGCCTGGGCAGCAGCTCGGCCAGGGCTGGCGCCCCACGCAGTTGGGTGCCGGAGATGCCGGTCAAGCGCTGGATGCGATAGGGGACCGCAGCACCCGCCGCGACGAAGCTCTCGAAGGTCTCGAGCACCTCGTCGCCGGCAAACTTGAGCGCGCCAATCTCGATTATGGCGTCGTGCTCGGGATGCAGGCCGGTCGTCTCGAGATCAATGGCGACGCGCACCTGGGATGTGCGCACACAGGGCTCCGTTCCTGGCGGCCGCGCGAGCAACGAGGGTCCTACGTCCCGCGCCATCGGACAATAGTACGGCTTCACGATATCACGCACGGCAAGCGACTGCGAGATCAAGGGGAGGCAAGCGCACGCCAGCTGATCCAGCGCCAGCGGTCAGCGGCCGGCGAGCAAGCGCAGCAGCGGCTCGCGTGCCGCCCGCGCGGCCTCTCCGCGGTGGCTGATGGCGTGCTTCTCGTCGGCGGAAAGCTCGGCGACGGTGCGGCCAAGGGATGGCACGAAGAAGATGGGATCGTAGCCGAACCCGCCGCTGCCGCGCGGCTCGGCGATCAGGCGGCCGTCGAGTGTTCCCTCGACCACCTGATACAGCCCTTTGGGTGCTGGCTCGGCGAGCGCGAGAGCGCAACGATAGCGCGCGGTCCAGTCGTCCGCGGGAACACCCGCCAGCCGCGCCGCCAGCAGCCGGAAACGCTCCGGGTAGGGAGTCGCTTCTCCGGCCCAGCGCGCTGAATAGACGCCCGGCTCGCCGCCCAGTGCATCCACTTCGAGGCCAGAGTCGTCGGCCAGGGCGGGCATGCCAGCGGCCTCGGCGAAGGCGAGCGCCTTGAGGACGGCGTTCTGCTCGAACGTATCGCCGGTCTCGGCGACGAGCACACGTAGGGCCAGCTCGTCAGGGGTGATGAGCGTGCAGGGCAGCCCGGCAAGGATCTCGCGAAACTCGCGCACCTTATGCGGATTGGTCGTCGCGAGCAACACGCGTGGCAGGCCGGTCATCGGGTCGGCTTCCTTCTGCGGCAATAGGGGCAGCGGTAGGGGACGCATACGCCGCCAGGCGGAGCGCCGACAGCGAGGTGGATCCACAGGCGAGGGCCGGAGAATCCCATCAGAGTGTAGCATGCGGCGCCAGCCGCGGTAGGCACGCCGCGCAGACGAAACGAGGCGGGGCCGCATCGGCCCCGCCCGCGTCCTCTCGACCACGACATCACCGTCTCCATCGCTCGTGCGGCGGCATCAGAAGTAACCGCAGCGCAAGCTGATGATGCCGGGAGCGAAGTGGTTGGCTTTGGCGAGATACTCGTGCTCGTTGCCTTCGATCATGAGCTTGTGCATCACGATCACGTCGCCATCGGGTAGCGGCTCGAGCGGCTGCAAGCAGAGATCCATGATCGCATGGCCCTGCTCATAGACGCGCACAAGGCCCCCGGCGCCCGGAACGCGGTAGACGCGATGCGGAATGGAGGGACTGGGGACCTCGACGTAGCCGTGCCGGGAGAGCTGCTGGAGCTGCTCGGGATTGAGCACTTCGCGCATCAGCGCATGGGCGCGGCGCTCGGCCACCACACGGCGTCGCAAGACGCGACCCCAGTGGGTAAGCGAGCCGCTGGCGGTGGAGGCGAGGTAGACGATAGCAATCGCCAGAAACACCGTCCAGACGACGACGAGCGCCACGAAGGCATCCCAGAGCATCTGCGGCTAGCCTCCGACGACGCGTGGCACCATGACGATCTGCTCGGCCTCGGGATCGAAGTGCTCGATTCGCACGGGCGGATCACCTGGTGTAACCTTGAAAGCGGTGGCCCCGCGGGCCCGTTCTTCGGCGAAGATGCGCTCGGCCTCGTGGATGGCGGCAACGGCCTCGGGGTCGCCGACCTCCACTTTCTGGACATCCCAGGCGACGCGGTCGTCGCCACGTTTCGACAGCACACGCAGCATGCCCATGTCCGGTTCCTCCTGCTAGACAGTGCGCGACGAGACTGGCTCCACTCCTCAGGCGCCACAGATGGTGCCCGGCGCGTTCCGCAACTGCCGGCATGCTCGCATGAGGCATGCCAAAGCATAACGCACGAGCCAGTGCGCAGCAGACGCGAAATCCATGCCACGCGCAGCGGCGCACGGCTGCGTTTGCCTGTCCGCCTGCTGGTTCATGCTGCTCTCATAATCGTGAGGTACGTTGTCGGATACGACTTTGGTCATGGGCCAAGACGCGACCTCCGACACTGGCCGCGGCGGGTACCAGGCCGTACCATGAGCGTGTGTGATGTAGGTCGAGGTCGCTGCCAGACCGCCACGAAGCGGCTGCTGCAACCCCTCAGCCGTGCGTCGCGTACATAGGGTGGGAGCGCGCACTCCAACGGCTTAGCCGCACGCGCTTCCGGCGTCCTGCCAGCGCCGTCCAGGTCGCGGGTCGAGTCCCGCGGCGACTGCCGACGGTCATGGCGGCGCGAGAAGGAGGCACAGGGTGGGTACGGGTGGTGCCGCTCTGACAGTAGGTAATGTCGCGGGCGGGGCAGGCGCGGCGGCTGGCGCGAGCGTGGCCGCAAGTGCGGGTGCGGGCGTGGCGCAGAGTGCGGAGATGCACGAAGACGTCGCGCTGGTGCGCCGCACACTAGCCGGCGACCAGCAAGCCTACACGAGCCTTGTCGAGAAGTACAAGGACTCGGTCTTCAATGTCGCCTATCGGATGCTCGGCAACCCGACCGAAGCGGAAGATGTGGCGCAGGAAGCCTTTGTCCGCGCATATACCCAGCTGCATACCTACAAGGAGACGCATCGCTTCAGCACATGGCTGCTCTCGATTGCCTCGCACCTGGCGATTGATCAGCTGCGCCGCCGGCGCTTCCTGGCGCTGCCACTGGAGAACGTGCCGTTCTTGGAGTGGATCGCCGATGTGAGCCTGGGGCCGGAGGAGTCGGCGTTGGCGGTCGAGGCGTCCGACGAGATGCAGCGTGTGCTGGCGGTGTTGCCGCCAAAATACCGCGCCGTGCTCGTGCTGCGCTACTGGCACGACTTCTCCTATGAAGAGATTGCCGAAGCGCTCAAGCTGACTCCGCCGCTGGTCAAGGCGCGCCTGCACCGCGCGCGCGAGCTCGTGGCGCGCACGATGAAGGCCAACGGCATGGATCCCGAGCGCTTCGAATCACGAGCGGAGAAATCGAGCCGCACCGCAACCGCAGACAAGGGGAGCCACGATGAGGTGGTCCGCTAGGCCGTACCCGCATGGCTCGCGCCTGCGAGCCCACACTCTGGCGCACCGACTACTTCGTGCGCCGCACCGGCCTCCCCTCTCCACGCGCGTCGCCCACCTGGCGCATAGCGCCGTCGCGCGGCTGCTCGACGCCACGCCGCACGCACGCGCCTCGCAAATCGCCTTCCCTTCGCTGGTCGAGCGCCGCCAGGAACAGGCCTGGCTGGCGTGCTACGGCTTCAGCGCCGAGCGCATCACGCCAGCGCGCGCGCCCGATGCCTTCACCACCGCCGTCATGGCGCGCATCGCCGAGCGCGCTGTCCTGCCGCCATCCACAGCGATTCGTCCCCAACTGATCAGCGGCGCGGGGCTGCGTGCTGTGGCGGGGATCCTCCTGCTCTCGGGCGGCATCGCGCTCGTGTCGGGCTGCCTGTTCACGCTGCTGGCCCCCACCGAGGCGCTGCTGGTCATGGGCGCCGCCATCACGGCCTGCGTAACGCTCTTCTCGCTGCTGCACGCGCTCATCCAGATGCTGATAAGTGTGGCCTCCAACGACGCGGTCATCATCGCCTGCGCGGCGGTGCCCGCTGGTGTCCTGCTCGTATGGTACCGGCTCTTACATCAACCTACCGGCAACCCCAGCACGCTCCGAGAGGCATGAATTCCCCATGCCCGTCGCGCCCCCTTGCCCACCGCCGGCAACCGCTTCCCAGTCTCCGCCGTCAGCCGGGCCCGCTCAGCAGCGGCATACGCTCTGGCATCTACGGCGCGCCGTTGGCGCATCCGTGCTGATTGCCCTTGGGTTGGTGCTGGCGGCCGCCGGCGCCGGACTCTCCGGCGCGCTAGCGCCTCCGGCTGCTGCTGGCGGCTCTCGACTGGCTGGCCCAGGGCCGAGCGCGGCCCAGCTGACAGCGCCCGCACCAGCGCTCGCCGCCGGCGCCGCTCTCCCGCCCACGTGCGCCGCTGGCAGCCGCACCGCGCTGCACCATCAGGCGGATGTCGCAGCCGACGAATGGATCTGTGGCAGTCTGACGGTGGTCGGCGGCGATGCGACGGTGGAGGGGGTGGTGGGCGGCAGCGTGACGGTGGCCGATGGGAACGCCATGATTGCCGGGCAGGTGAGGGGCAGCGTGACGGTGCTCGGCGGCAATCTCGACCTGCTGCCGGGCGCGGTGGTGGGCGGCAGTGTGACCGTGGTGGGCGGCAGCCTGCACCGCGCGCCCGACTCGCGCGTTGGCGGCGGCGTACAGACCGGGGTCAATCTGCAATCGCTGACGCCGGGGGGGCTGATCGGTCTCAACGGTCCGTACAGCTTCCCCTGGTCGCAGCTGATCTTTTGGGGGGTGGCCGGCGCGGCGCTTGCGCTCTTCTTCCCGCGGCAGCTCGGCCGCGTGCGCCGCGCCGTTCGCTATCGCTTCGCCCAGAGCCTCGTGCTTGGCGGGGTGATCTGGGTGCTCGGCGCGCTCGCCGGCATCGTGCTCTTCGTCACCTGCCTCGGCATCCCACTTGCGCTAATGTTAGGCTTCGCACTGTGGGTGGCCTCGGTCGTGGGAACCGTCGCCGTCGGCTTGTGGCTGGGCGAGCGGCTGCTGGGCGCGGCACGGCGCGAGAATGGCTCGCCTGTCGCGGCCACCATCCTGGGCGTCAGCATGATCGCCCTGGCCAAGTCAGTACCGTGCCTGGGCGCGCTGGTCACGGCGCTCGTCGCCGCCGTAGGAGTGGGCGCGGCGCTGCTCGCCTTGCGCGAAGGCCGCTCGCTCGTTCGGCGCTGATCCGATTCGCCGCGAGTGCGGGTATCAGGCGGCGCCATATGTTACAATGCCGGCACAGGCGGCCAACCGGAAATGGCCTGTGCGGGCCGGTGAATGCCAGAAGAGAGCCGCCGTTCCTCGGCGGCGGGATCGTCAGCATGACGTCACAATATCAGTCAGAGGACCAGGGTAGTGGTCGCCACACCTCAGGGCCAGGCCCTGACCAATCGAGAGAGCGCGGCGAGCCCAGTGATGAGGCGCTGGGTCCGCTGATCGAGCTTGAGCTGAACGATCTGGCCTATGGCGGCGACGCGGTCGGCCGCTATCACGGACGCGCGGTCTTCGTGCCCGGCGGACTGCCCGGCGAGCTCGTGCGCGCGCGCCTCTTTCGCGAGCGCAGCAACTATGCGCGAGCAAGCCTGGAGGAGGTGCTGCGCGCCTCGCCGGAGCGTGTGGCGGCGCGCTATCCAGAGCTTGGTGAGTCCGGCGGCTTCCAGTGGCAACACCTCGACTACGCCGCCCAGCTTCGCTGGAAGACCCGCATCGTCCGCCAACTGCTGGTGCGTATCGGCCGCTTCCCCAATCCGCCCGTCCAGCCGACCATTGGCATGCCACCGGGCTCCGATCCGTGGCGCTATCGCACCGTCGCGCAGTTCGCCATTGGGCCGGAGGGTGCGATTGGCTTTCGCCGGGCGGGCTCGCACGACGTGCTCGATATGCCTTCATGCCCCATCGTCCATCCCGCGCTCAACACCGTCTACATCCAGGTGCGCGACTGGATGCAAGCCACCTGGGGCGAGCGCGCGGCCGACTATGCCGAGCGCTTCACGCTGCGCGTGGCTGTCGCGGCGCCCGGCGGGGGGCCAGAGCACTTCGACGACGAGCGCGGCCCAGGGCTGCTGGCGATCGAGACACGCCCCGGCAGCGCGATTGACGCCGATGGCGGGCCCCATGCGCTGGGCGAGGCGCTGATGGCCGCCTCGCCTGATCTGGTGGGCGCCGTGATCCTGGGGATGCCCGGCGGGCGGGGGCGCGTCGTCGTCGGACAGGATTTCGTCCACGAGCACGTTATGGATCGCGTCTTCCGCATCTCGGCCGGCTCCTTCTTCCAGGTCAACGCCGAGCAGACACCTGTGCTGGTAGAGCAGGCCATCGAGGCGCTCAATCCGCACCCCGACGACCTTGCGCTGGATGGCTACAGTGGCGTCGGCCTCTTCTCGCTCTTCCTGGCCGACGACGTCCGCCACGTCCACGCCATCGAGTCGCAGCCTAGCGCGGTGGCCGATGCACGCGCCAGCGCCGCGCTCAATGGCGTCCTCAATCTGACGGTGACGGAGGGCGTGCTGGAGCGCGTGCTGGGCATGGCCCGCCGGCAGGGTGAAGCGGTGGACATTGCGCTGGTGGACCCGCCGCGCGCGGGCTGCCATCCGCGGGCAATCACGGAGCTGAAGGCGCTCGCCCCGCGCTGCATCGTGTACGTCTCGTGCGATCCCTCTACCCTGGCCCGCGATCTCCAGCTCTTCTGTAACGACAGCTACCGGCTGACGAACGTGCAGCCGGTGGACATGTTCCCCTTCACCTCGCACATCGAGAGCGTCGCCCTCATCGAGCGCACGCGGTAGGTGCTGGCGGACACTCGCCGCTCGTGCTGCACCGTCAGGATCAATCCCGCTGGCCTATGAGAAGGCGCAGCCGTTCTTGGTGTTGCTCCATTCGCCCTGCAACACATAGCGATGGCCGTGGGCCAGCGTGACGTTCGCGCCGTCGGTGCCGATGTTGGCGAAGTCGCGCACGCATTTGTCGGCAATCTCGCCGCCCTCGCGCGAGCGCTCCGCGGCGTCGTCAATCCAGCCGGGCGCGTCGTCGGGCAGCGGGTCGCTGATGGATTCGAACTGCTCGTGCGAGACCACGTTGAGCGCCGAATCGGCCACGCGGTCGTGGTTGGGGCTGACGAAGCCGCTGGGGAAGGTGCATCGCCCGCCACCGTTGGCGGGATCGGGGATGTAGGCGTAGATCGCTTCCCCGGCGGTGTGAAACGTCAGATCGGACCGGAAGGCGCTGTGGTAGCCGCAGTAGCCACGCTCGCCCTTGTAGGTGCAATCGGAGTTGGAGTCGCCGCTGAAGCATTCCTCGGCGCCGTAGCCCGTGAGGACGATGAACTCGTTCTCCGGGCCGACCTGCCACGTCGGGTTCGCCTTCAGCGACCGCAGAATCTCGGCGTGCAGGTCATCGTCTAGCAGCGGATCGCCCTGGTCAGCGGCGGCCGGCGAGCAGTTCGTCAGCACGATGTTGCAGTGCTGGTAAGGCGTGGTATCCACCCAGGTGCCGCCCAGGGTCACGCTGTTCTGCACGAAGTCGCGGTAATCAAAGTACTGTGTCAGCAGGCCGTAGAAGCTCGTCCCGCCGACATCGTTCATGTAGCGCTGCATCAGCGAGATGTAGCGCTTGTCGCTACCGCCCGGCTCGAAGGTGACGCCGCTGGGCTGCCAGAAGATGAGATAGGCGTTGTAGCGGTGCATGACGCTGCCGTTGTGGTACTTCACCGGTGGGCAGCGCGACTCGCAGAGTCCGAAATTGGCCTGCACCACCGCGCCGGGCTTGATGGTCACGTGCTGCGCCGTCATGTCGTCGTGTGCCGAGCGTGCGATGCAGTCGTACGAGCCGGCGGCGAGCCCCGGCAGGCTGAATGCACCAGTTGCATCAGACTTCGCGGCCAGCCATCCCACATCCACGTCCGCCGGGCCAAAGTGCGCCATGTCGGGGCATTGCACCGTCACATCGGCGACGGGCGTAATGCTATTGGCGAAGGTCACCTTGCCCTTCAGCGTGCCCGGCTGCAGGTGCAGCCCGCCGCACGTCACCGCCGCCGAGAGCGGATCGAGCCGGCACGCCGAGCTATTGGCCGTCGCGCCGAAGTCGAGCTGGATGCTCGCGCCTGTCCCGCCGGCGACCGTCACGCTCTGCGCCCCGTAGGCCGGGGGGCTGGCCGCCGTGCAGATATAGCGCGAGGCCTTATCCAGCGTGAGGTGATAGTGGCCGTCGGCCCCGGCTTTGGCCTTAACCCCGTTGCAGGTCACGGTCGCCTCCACCGGCGACAGCACCCCGGTGGGATCGCCATTCTGGCTATCGCCGCGCACGGTGCCGGTGATGCTCACCTGCGGCTGGAGCGCGCAGCCCGCGGGCGCCAGCAGCGCCGCCAACAGCAGCCCAAATAAGACCAGCAGCGCCCGTCGCTGTCCCCAGTGGGGAAGCCCCTTCATCGTCACATGCCTCCCGACAGCTCCCCCGCCGCGCCCAACCGATGAGTGCAATCGCGCAGCCCTATGGTAGCAGAGATGGGCAAGCGGTGCCCAGCCATTCCTACCCCCCCGCCCGCTTCTCCGGCCCCTCCAGCCCCTCCCTCCCTCTCAGGCCCGCCTCAGGTCCGCTACAGAGCCACTTCAGCTTGGCGCGGTATGGAGTGGTGACGCGTGATGGAATGGACGAGTAGCGCGGCCGCGGCTACCCTGGCGGCTTCGTGGCTCGGCGGCTCGACGGCTCGACGGCTCGACGGCTCGCCGGAGGTGCCGCGCAGCGCGGCAGGCTAGCCGGCACTAGATAGGCAATGGAGAGGCATATGAAGTGGTCCATCGTGCTCCTTTCAGCGCTGGCGCTGGCGCTCGCCGCCGTGGCCAGCGTGGCCAGTACCTCGGTGGCGCTCGCCGGGGATGGCTTGATCGCCGACGGTATCGAGCAGCTCACCGACACATCGCCCGTCGTCCGGCTCCACGGCTTCAGCTCGCTGGCGGGGATGGCCGTCTCCCTGGCCGCGTTTGTCCTGAGCGTGATTGGAGCCGCGCGGCGCCGCCACTGGGATTGGGTGATCGTCTTGTTCTTCGTCCTGCCGATCGGCTACTTTGGCTGGTACGTGCTGACCATCGAGGGCGCGCTGGGGCCGGGGATGCTCGCGCTGTTGCTTCCCGCCGCCGCCCTGTTCTACGGCTTA
>DASUBU010000293.1:0-9155 GCA_035763125.1 Ktedonobacterales bacterium | reverse complement strand
TCGCGGAAGCGCTCCTCCGCCTGGAGCTGGCGTTCCGGCGTCTGGGCGATACCCGCGGCTACGACGGCCATCGTGCCGCCCTCGACCGCGAAGAGCGGCGGCTCGCTCGTCGCGTAGTGCGCGACGAACATCGTGCGGCCGCCTTTGTACGATTCCACGCCGTACAGGAACGCTTCGCCCCAGGCGTCGGCGGGCGCCATATCCACCAGATGCTTGACATGGATGGTCGAGACGACGGCCTGTCGCGCGCGGAACTGCTCGCCGGTCGCCGTTTCGACGCCCACGCAGCGACCGCCCTCGATGATCAGCCGTGTGACGCGCTGGTTGGTGAGGATGGTAGCGCCGTGGGCCTCCAGGTAGCGGCCCAGAATCTGGGGCAGCACGCCCGACCCGCCTTTGGGAATCGCCCAGCCGTTGCGCTGGCGGCCTGAGACAAAGGAATAGGCGAGCGTGCCGGTGCTGGGGCGTTCGGCTGGCTGTAGGGTGCCCTCGGCGAACCAGAGCATCATGGACTTGACGTGCCAGTCCTCGAACGTGGCGTTGATGATGTCCCAGGCAGAGAGGGCCTGGCGCCGCAGCCAGATCATGCCGTTAGGCCGCTCGGCGAGCCGCTCCTCCAGCGCCGGACCCCAACCGGAGGGCGTGTAGCGCATGCCGCCGAAGACGGGCGCGATCTCGCGCCACTCGACGATCATCTTGCGATAGGCGTCGGCGTCGCGCCGCGAGAAGCGGGCGATCTCGTCGCAGGTGCGATCGAGGTCGGTCCACTGCGTGATGGCGGTCCCATCGGGGAAGACCAGGTGGCAGGCGGGATTGGTCGGGATGTACTCCAGCCCGTACTCGGCCAGCGGCAGCTCGTGATTGCGCCAGATGGGGCTTTCCATGAAGATCGCGTGCGCGGTGGAACAGGTGTCGTGCAGGAAGCCGGGCAGCGTCAGCTCTTCGGTGGCGGTGTTGCCCCCGATGCGCGGACGCGCCTCCAGCACGAGGCACGAGAGCCCAGCCTTGGTGAGATAGGCGGCGGCCACCAGACTGTTGTGACCTGCCCCCGCGACAACGACGTCAAACTGCTCCGCCATGGTCCCGCTCCTGTCTTCTACATGCCCTCGCTCGTGCCGCACCAGGCCGACATGCCAGCCATGGCTGCTCGCGCTAGCCCAGCCGCTCGGCCAGCCAGTCGCCCATCAAGGACCGCGAGGCGAACACGCGATCGGTGCAGCCGTGGTTGCTCTCCTGGAAAGCGGCCAGCTCCGAGCTGGGGATCTCGGCATGAATGCGCTCGGCGTCGCTGAAGGGCACAATGGTATCGCGGGTGCCGTGCACGATCAGCAGCGGGCAGTGGACGTGCGCGGTGGCGCCGTCGAGTGTCATGGCTCGCGAGCGCTCTTGTCCCTCCGCCTCGTTCGCCGCCCCGGAGCGCCGGGTGAAGGTGGCGCGCGTCATGGGTGGGCGCTCGTCCCAATGCTCCGACATCGAGTAGATGCCGGCCAGGTCCACCGCCGCCTTGATGCCGGGGACGAAGGCGGCGGTGCGCACGGAATAGTAGCCACCCAGGCTGACGCCGAAGACGCCGACGCGATCATGGTCGAGGTCGTCGCGACCCGTGATCCAGTCCATCATCGCCTGAGATGCGCGCTCGTAGGCTGGCTCGATGTGCAGCAGCGCCTCGGTCTCGCCCTGGCCCGGTCCATCCACCGCCAGAGTCGCCAGACCTCGCCGCAGGAGGTAATCGGCGGTCGTCTGGATCTCCTCTTTGGTGGAGTCGAGGCCGGGCAGCATGATGACCACCGGCGGCCGCTCGGCGCCTGCCGGGCGGCGCAGCAGCGCGGCCATGTGGACGCCGCCATAGGGAATCTCGACGCGCGCGGCGGGCGGCTCCAGCGCCCACATGCCCTTCTGGTAGTCTTCGGCCAGTTTCTGCTGGGCCGTCAGCGCCAGGTCGGGATCCTCCATGAAGACGAACTTGCCGAAGTGCCAGCAGAGCGCCGCGCGCCGCCAGGCTTCGGCCGCAGAGAGGGCGTGGCCCTTGGCCTCGGCCTCGGTCGCGAGGCGTTCGTAGTCGCGCGCCGTCCTGGCCCACTCCGTCAGCCACTGGCTCCACGTCTGGATGCGCGCCAGGGTGGCGTTGAAGTCGCTGAGGTCCACGCCGTTGGAGACGAAGCGCGGCGCCCAGTGGCTGACGGCGATGCGGACGCGCTCGTCCTGCGGGGGCTGGCTGGTAGTCGTGCTTGTGCCTGCGCTCGTACTGGGATCGGTCGTGGCCATATGGCCTCCTGCTCTTGTGTGTGCCTGCGGTTTGCTCAGCCGGGAATGCCCTCCGTGGGGCGGCTCTTCTCGGCAACCAGTCGCTCGATAAAGGCTCGGAAGTCCGTCGGCGGCCGGCCGATGAGCCAGCTCAGGGTATGTGTGCTCTCGTGTGGCGAGCCGATCCGGCTGAAGAAGTCGAACATTTGCAGCGAGCGACGGATCTGCTCGGCGCCCGCGCCTCGTGCGGCGGCTGTGTGTGCCCACTCGTCGGCGGGAATGGCCTCGGCACGCGCGGGCCGGCCCAGGCGCGCCGCGAGCAGCTCGCACACCTCCGCCTCGCTGATGGGCGGCTGGCCGACCAGCTCGTAGGTGGCTCCCAGGTGGCCTGGCTCGGTGAGCACGGCAGCCGCCGCCTCACCCAGATCGGCGGTGTCTATCCGCGCCAGCGGCGAGGTGACCGAGTAGGGGACGCGGAAGACGCCGCGCTCGGCAATGTCGCGCCAGAGCGGCAAGATGCCTTGCATGAACTTGCTGGGATGGAGGAAGGTGTAGGGCAGGCATGATTCGACGATCGCCGTCTCGGTGCGCAGCTTGTCGCGGTGCTGATCGGTCTCCACACGCAGATTGATCGAGCCGAAGTAGACGAGGCGCTCCACGCCGTTGGCTTGCGCCGCCGCGATGACGCATTGTGCCATCCGCGCTTCGTCGCCGCTCTGCGAGGGGGTGATGTGGCAGATGGCGCGAACTCCGCGGGCCGCGGCCTCTACATCATCCGCACGCGTCATGTCGCCGATGACGATCTCGCGTGCGCCCGCTGAGCGTGCCTGCTCGGCGGTGTGCGGACTTCGGACGAGGGCGCGCACAGGCTGCCCGCGCGCGGCCAGTGCGCGGAGAACGGCTGTGCCGGCTTGCCCACCGGCGCCAGTGACGAGGATCATGCCATCACCCTCGGTCTCGCCCCGCCCTATCCAGACTGATACGGCCATGCCGTCGGGCGGCGCTCGCGCGGAGGCAGTCGGCCACAGCCTGGCAATCGTTTGTCCAAGCTGAACAAACGATTGCACACCACTGTAGCATCGCCCTCCCGGCGTGTCAACGCGTCGGTCCGTTGGTGCGCCGGGGGTGAGGACACCGGCGCCACCTTGCGGTTGGCCGGGCGTCTGGCGATATGCTGATAGTGAGCGAGATGCGAGGGAGGCGACGCCAGGCATACCGCGCCGCGCGAGCGCTGGGATGCAGACGGCAATTGACAGCGCGGCGCTTTGATGCTAAAGTTGTCAGAACAATCGTTCGTTCAAGCAAGGAGCGGGCGTACCTGTGAATGAGCGACTTGGCGATGGCAGAAGGCCAGCCGTATGGCGATGACATTGAAAGAGCTCGGGCGGCTGGCAGGGGTGCATCCCTCGACGGTCGCGCGGGTGCTCAACGACGATCCGCATCAGCGCGTGAGCGAGGAAGTGCGCACGCGTATCGTCGCGCTAGCCCGTGAGCACGGTTATCAGCCCAATCACCTGGCGCGCTCCCTGCGCACCAAGCGCAGCTTCGTCGTCGGCACGGTAATCCCCGACATCGCCAACCCATTCTTCGCCATCCTCTTCCGCGGCGTCGAGGATGCCATGGCCGCTAGCGGCTACAGCGTGATCATGGCGAATACCGACGACGACGTGGCCCGTGAGCAGCGCAGCATCGCCATGCTGCGGGGACGACAGGTGGACGGTCTGCTGCTCGCCACGGCACGCCGGCACGATCCCACGATCGAGGCGCTGGCGGCCGCCGAATTCCCCTTCGTGCTGGTCAACCGCCACACCGACCCGATCCGCGGCGATGCGGTCATCCCCGATGACCATGCGGGCGCCGTCGCAGCAGTGGAGCACCTTATCGCGCTGGGCCACCGCCGCATCGCGCACATTGCCGGCTCGGACGAGATGTCAACCGGGCATACCCGCCGCCAGGGCTATCTGGACACCATCAAGCGCCACCACCTGCCGGCGGACTCCGATCTGATGGTGCCGGGCAGCTATCGCGAGCCGGGCGGCTACGCGGCCATGCGCCGGCTGCTCGATTTGCCGGAGACGCCAACCGCCGTCTTCGCCGTCAATGATCTAGCCGCCGCTGGGGCCATTCGAGCCATCGAAGAGGCCGGCTTGCAGGTGCCGCGTGATATCTCCATCGTCGGCTTCAACGATCTCTCCGCCGCCATCGGCACGGCGCGCCTCTTGACGACCGTTCGGTTGCCGCTCTATGGCATGGGCGAGGCCGCGGCGGAGCGCCTGCGCGCGCGGATCACCGGCCAACCGGTCGCGCCGGAGCCGGTGGTGATCCCTGTCGAGCTGGTGGTCCGCCAGAGCACGGGCCCAGCTCCAGTTCCGGCATGAAGGAGGTGCAACGGCGCGCCCGGCTGGAGGCGCCACGATGGCTGCGCGCCTGCGAGGCGGGCGCACGCCGCGCCTGCCACATTGCGACACCGGAGGGACGGGCTCTCCCTCTCATACGGGCTATCATCCGTCGCCGTGATGGTCCATGCCGCCCATGATGCCACTCCCTTAGGAGGGAGATGCCGGAACTGTGGCGGCGGCCCCACCGCCGCTCACGCAATCGCTCGGAGGCTAGATATGGCTCAGGTCGCTCTTGGCTTCATCGGTCTTGGCGCAATGGGCAGCCGCGTCACGAAGCGGCTCCTGGACGCCGGCTATCAGGTCACTGGCTACAACCGCACACGATCGAAGGCGCAGTGGCTCGTAGATGCTGGCATGCGCTGGGTCGACTCGCCGCGCGAGGTGGCCGAAGCGTCCGAGATCATCTTCACGATGGTCACCAACACGGCCGCGCTCGAAGCGGTGACGCAGGGACCCAACGGCCTGCTGGCGGGGCTGCAGGCAGGCAAGGTCTACGTTGATATGAGCACCGTCAGCCCGGCGAAATCGCGTGAGCTGGCCAGTTTGGTGGCGGCGCGCGGCGCGCGCATGCTCGATGCACCCGTATCGGGCAGCCCGCTTACGCTGGAGCAGGGGCAGCTCTCCACGATGGTAGGCGGCGATCCAGAGACCTTCGAGCGCGCCAAACCAGTGCTGCAAGCGTTCGCTCCCACGGTCAACTATGTGGGCACCAACGGCCAGGCCGTGCTGATGAAGATCGCCGTGAACCTCAACCTGCAAGTCCAGATCATGGCGTTCTTCGAGGGCCTGCTACTGGCCCAGAAGGGCGGCATCCCGCGCGAGACGGCGCTGAAAGTCCTGCTGGACAGCGTGATCGCCTCCCCCTCCCTCAAGTACCGCACGCCGTTCATCTTCAACGAGCCGGCCGAGGCCTGGTTCAACGTGAACATGATGCAGAAGGACATGCTGCTGGCGCTGGAGATGGGCCGGCAGCTCGACGTCCCGATGCCGACGGTCGCCGTGAGCAACGAGTTCCTGACGGCGGCGCGCGCGATGGGGCTGGCCGAGCACGACTTCCACGTCGTGTACAAGGTGCTCGCGAAGATGGCCGGCATCGAGGTGTAGTGGGCTGTGGCAGCCCGAAGCGCCCGGCACCTGACCGCCGGCAAGTGGGCGGGCCCGTCGTCTCTCCGGCGAACGAACGGAGGGGAGGCGGGCCGCTCTGTTCCCCAGCGCCATGCTGCGGCTCCATGCTCGGCCATCCGGCTTATTGTGGCGGCGTTCTCACGTGGCCGCCAAGGTCGCGTCGCGCAGCGAAATCCCCCCGCGACGACTTGTGTGGGCTGGAGCGGAGGATTGATAGAATGGGTCTGGCTCCCGACCTCTGAGGAGGGGGAGCCAGGGGATAGGCGATGTGGAGAGGACGACGGATTACTCCCCGGCGGGTGGGGAGGACTGGGCAGCGGCGGCCGCCACTTTGGCGCGATCCTTGGCGGAAGTAGTAGGCACGATAGCTGGCACACTGGCTTCGCGGATCAACGTGTTGAAGGCGGCGACGTCCGTCTCGACCAGCTCTTGCAGGCGCTGGAGCTGCGCCGCCACACGCGCCGAGAGGTCGTCGAAGACCTGACGCGCCTGGCGGGTGGGCGCCGCCTCGCCGCTGGAGACGACGGATGCGAGCGCGGCCACCTTGGCGTTGAGCTTGATCGGATGGTCCATCGTGTCAGAGCGAACCTTGGCTTTCACCTGGGTCAGCTCACCCTCGACGGCCAGCAGCTTGTCGCGCAGGTCCTTGGCGGCCGCCGTGACCTTGTCGTGCATCTCGTGGTCTTTGGTACGGCTCTCCCACTCTTCAGTCTGCTTGCGGATGCTGCGGAGGGCGTTGATGGCGTCGTGGACCTCGGAGAGCCGGTCGCGGATGGCAAGCAACAGCTCGAACTGGGCGCGCAGATCCTCGTCGCTCGTCGGAATGCGCGGATCTTTGCGCACCTCGAAGGGCTGCGTATAGGTCTGATCGCCCACCTGCAGGCGCACTTGATAGCGGCCTGGCGCGGCCACCGGCCCAGTCAACGCATCTTCGCCGGCGACGAAGCCTTCGATCTTGACCGAGTCGGGGTACTTCAGATTCCAGACGAAGCGATTGCCACCGGCATTCTTGGGGACGCGCGGCTCTTTCTTCTCCTCCTTCTTCTCCCCCTTCTTCTCGGTCGGCTCCTCGGCGGCGGGCGGCTTGGCCTCTCCACCTTCGGCGCCCTCGGCGGTTGACGCGCCGACGACACCGGTGGCGGCGGGCTTGGGTTCCTCGCTGCTGAAGCGCTTGATCTCGTTGCCGTCGGCATCCAGGATGGTCAGTGTGACCTCGCCTTCGGGCTTCTCCTTGAGGTAGTACTGCACGAGCAGGCCGTTGGGCGGATTCTGGCCGGCGTCGAGGTAGATCTGGGTCTTCTCGCCGGTGGGCAACTCTTTCTCGCGATAGGTGAGAATGAACGCGCCGCTGGAGCCGTAGTTCTTGCCGGGCGCGGCGGTGCCGCCGTAGCCGCCGGCCTGGGTGTAGCGGATGACGGGGCGCGGCGCGAAGAGATGGGCGGATGCCTCACGCAGTTCGTCGGTCAGTTGGCGCAGCGGACCGATGTCGTCGAGCACCCAGAAGGCTCGGCCATGCGTCGCGGCGATCAGGTCGCCTTCTTTGATGGTGAGGTCGTGGATGGGCACCGCCGGCAGATTGAGCTTGAGCGGCTGCCAGTGCGCGCCATCGTCGAAGGAGACCTGCACGCCGGTCTCGGTGCCGGCGAAGAGCAGGCCGCGCCGTTCGGGGTCCTCGCGGATGACGCGGGTGAAGTCGTCGGCGGCGATGCCGTCGGTGATCTTCGTCCAGGTCGCGCCGTAGTCGCTGGTCTTGTAGAGGTAGGGGTGGAAGTCGTCGTGCTTGTAGCGGTTGGCGGCGACGTAGGCGGTGGCGGGATCGTGTGGCGATGGCTCGATGATGCTGATCAGCGCCCATACGGGCAGGTCTTTCGGTGTGACGTTCTGCCACGAGGCGCCGCCGTCGCGCGAGATGTGGATCAGGCCATCGTCGGAGCCGGCCCAGAAGAGGCCCTTTTCGAGCGGTGACTCGGCGAAGGCGAAGATGGTGGCGTAGTATTCGGTGCCGACGTTGTCGCCGGTGACTGGCCCGCCTGATGGTCCGAGCGTGCTGGGGTCGTTGCGGGTGAGGTCAGGGCTGATCTCCTCCCAGCTCGCGCCTTCGTCGGTCGAGCGGAAGACATGGTTGCCCGTGACGTAAAGCACGCCGGGATCGTGTGGCGAGAGCACGATCGGGTAGGTCCACTGGAAGCGGTACTTGACCTCGCTGGCGGGCGAGCCCATCGAAGGCTCAGGCCAGACGGTGATGTCGCGCTGCTGGCCGGTGGCGTGGTCGTAGCGAGTCAGGTAGCCCTGGTAGCTGCCGGCGTAGATGACGTTGGGATTGCGCGGATCAACGGCGATATAGCCGCTCTCGCCGCCGCCAATCTCCATCATGTCGGCCTGCACGATGGCGGTTTGGTACGAGCGGCTGGGCACGCTGATCGTGCTGTTGTCTTGCTGAGCGCCATAGATGCGATAGGGCGTCTGGTTGTCGGTGGTGACGTGGTAGAACTCGGCGGTGGGCTGATTGTAGAGCGAGGTCCACGTCTCGCCGCCGTCGTAGCTGACGGTAGCGCCGCCGTCATTGCCCAGGATCACGCGGCGCGGATTGGCGGGGTCAATCCACAGGTCGTGATTGTCGCCATGGGGGACCGCCACCTGCTGGAAGGTGCGCCCGCCGTCAATCGAGCGGTAGCAGCGGACGTTGAGCACCCAGACGGTGTTGGGGTCCTGCGGGTCGGCGATGATGTGCTGGTAGTACCAGGGGCGCCCGGAGATCTCATGCTCCTCGGCCAGGCGCTCCCACGTCTCGCCGCCGTCATCGGAGCGATAGACGGCGCTGTCCTTGGACTCGACGATGGCGTAGACGCGGTCGGTGCGCGCGGGCGAGACGGCGACGCCAATCTTGCCGACGGGTCCGGTGGGCAGGCCCTTGTTGCGGGTGATCTCCTTCCAGGTGTCGCCGCCGTCGGTGGATTTGTAGATGCCGCAGCCCTCGCCACCGCTGATGAGCTGATAGGGGTTGCGGCGGGCGGCCCACGAGGCGGCGTAGAGGATGCGCGGGTTGTGGGGGTCCATGGAGAGGTCGTGGATGCCGACGTTCTCGTTGACGTAGAGGATGCGCTCCCATGTCTTGCCGCCATCCTGCGAGCGGAAGAGGCCGCGCTGCTCGTTGGGGCCGTGGGCGTGGCCGAGCGCGGCGACGTAGACGATGTCGGGATTCGTCGGGTGGACGCGCACTGTGCCGATGTTGCGTGTGTCTGCGAGGCCGAGGTGCGTCCAGGTCTTGCCGGCATCGGTGGACTTATAGACGCCGTCGCCATGCGAGACGTTGCCACGAATCGTGGCCTCGCCCATGCCGACATAGATCACGTTGGGGTCGGAGGGCGCGACGGCGATGCCGCCGAC